>JBDGUC010000007.1:6756-42754 GCA_042216285.1 Haloferacaceae archaeon | reverse complement strand
AGCGGGTGCGGGTCCCGCTACCCCTTCAGGTTCTCGTCGAGGAAGCGCAGCGTCGTCGCCCACGCGTCCCGCGTCGCCTCGGGGTGGAAGCGCTCCCCGCTCGGGTTGGCGAAGGCGTGGGACGCCCCCTCGTAGACGTGGATCTCCCGTTCGACCCCGAGGTCGCCGAGCGCCCGGTCGAACTCGTGGACGGTCGCCACGTCGACGACCGGGTCCTCGGCGCCGAAGATGCCGAGCACGGGCCCGTCGACGTGTCGGAGCGTCGAGCGGTTCGTCGTGAGCGTCCCGTAGTAGACGACCGTCGCGTTCAGGTCCGCGCCGCTCAGGCTCAACTGGAGGCTCTGGCCGCCGCCGAAACACCACCCGAGGCTGGCGACCTGGTCGGTCGTGTACGGCGCGTCGCGCAGGCCCGCGACGGCCCGGCCCATCGTCGCCACGGCCGCGTCCTGGTTCGCCCGCACCTCGCCCGAGAGGGCGGCGGCCTCCGAGGAGTTCGTCGCCACCCGGCCGTCGTAGAGGTCGACGGCGAAGACGACGTAGCCGTGGCCCGCGAGGACGTCGGCCATGTGCTCTACGTTCTCGTTGAGCCCCCACCACTCGTGGATCACGACGACGGCGGGGTACGTGCCGTTCGCCGCCGGCCGGGCGAGATAGCCCGGCGTGTCGCCGACCGTCGTCCGCGTGGCCGTGATCGCGGAGAGATTCTCGGCGTCGAAGATCTCGGCGTTCGTCCCGCTGACGGCGACCCGGCACGTCCCGTCCTTCCTGATCGCACCGGGCTGACAGCCCACGTGGGGCGTCGTCTCGTAGGCGGCGCCGGCGGCGGTCGGTTCGGGCGTCGGCGTGGGGGACCGCTCCGTCTCCGCCGTCGGCGTCTCCGTCCCCAGGGGAGCCTCCGAACACCCGCTCATCAGCACCAGACCGACCACGATCACCGGGACGGCGCGCGAGAGGGACATCCGTACTAGTCGCGCGGCGATCGACAAAAAACCGTTTCCCGCCCCCGGGCGAGAGTATATGTTCGATGCGATATATCCTCGTGGCGAGAACATGACGCGGACCCCCTCCGACGACGGACGCGGCGTGTCGTCGGCGGTCGGCATCGTCCTGCTGGTCGCCGTCGTCGTGATGCTCGCCGCACTGTTCGGGACCATGCTGACGGGGTTCGCACTCCCGGACCGGACGCCGACGAACCTGGCCTACGACGTCACCTACGTCGCGGACGGGGCCGGTAACGCCGACCGCCCGTACGTCGACGTCACGATCACCGGGGGGCGAGAGCGGGTCGGCGACGACGTCTACGTCGTCGACGGCGAGGGACACGCGGTGCAGTGGTCGACGGTCTGGACCGGCGGCCCGTACGTCGAATCCGGCGAGACTCTCCGCCTCGACGGCTACGGGACCGACGGCGCGCTCGACCACGCCTGTCACGACGAGGTGTACCGGGTCGTCCGCCGGAGCGCCGACGGCTCCAGCGAACTCCTGATCCGGGCCAGGATCCACGGCCACGCCACGGGGGCGGCGGCGGCGTCCTGCTAGTCCCCGACGTTGATCACCGATGACGGGACCACCCCCGGCGTGTCCGTCGCGTTCTCCGACCTGGCCCGCGCCGCGTACTGCCGCCGACAGCTCTACTACGCCCGCCGCGACGACGACCGGGGGCCGCCCCCCGAGGTCCGGGCCCGGCGACGGCTCGCCTTTCGCTACCCGGAGGTCCGGGACGGCGGCCCGGTCCCGGAGGCGGTCGCGGTCGAGCCGTCGGTCTACCGGGAGCGCATCGACCGGCTGGCGGCCCGCGACGACTGGGCGGCCCTCGTCGCGCCGGCGGGGCGGCGCGTCCGACTCGACGGGAAGGACTGCCACGGAGTCGCACACAAGGTGCTCGCCGCCCCGCCGCGGCCGAGCGTCGTCTCGCCCGGGGCGCCGCCGGACCGGGGCGTCTGGCGGCCCCAGCGCGTGCGTGCGGTCGCCACCGCGAAGGCGCTGGCCTGGGAGCGCGAGCGGCCGGTCGAGCGCGCTCTCGTCGAGTATCCGGCCCACGGCGTCGTGCGGACGGTCGAGTTGACGACCCGGACGAAGGCCGAGTACCGGCGGACGCTCCGGGCCGTCCGCCGGACCGGCGGCGTCCCGCCGCGCACCGACGACCGGGCGAAGTGCGGGTCGTGTGCCTACCGCGAGCGGTGTGGCGTCCGGACGCGGTCGCTCCGGTCCCTGCTCTTTTGAGTTCGAGCCCCTATCCGGAGAGCCACGCCTCGACGGCGTCGGCCCGAGCGCCCCGCCGGATGATCTCGCCGCGCCCGGGGTCGACCACCGTCGACTCCGTCCCCGGCGTCTCGCCGCCGTCGAGCACCGCGGCGACGCCCGTCCGGATCCGGTCGTCGAGGGCGTCGACCCGGCGGACGCTCGGCCGGCCGGAGACGTTCGCGCTCGTGGCGGTGACGGGGACGTCCGCGGCGGCGAGGAAGGCGAGCGCGCGGTCGTGGGCGGGGACGCGCACCCCGACCCGGTCGCGCCCGGCGGTCAGGGCGTCTGGAAGCGCCCCGGCGCGGCGCGCGACGACCGGCGTGACGGGGCCGGGGAGGAACGCCCGCATGAACCGCTCCTCGTCGGGGGTCGGATCGACGTACCGGAGCGCGGCGGCGACCGTCGGGACCCCGACGGAGAGCGGGTCGTCCCGCGACCGCCCCTTCAGGTCGAAGACGCGGGCAACGGCGTCGGCGTCGGTCGCGTCGGCACCCAGTCCGTAGACGGTCTCGGTGGGATAGACCACGAGGTCGCCGGCGCGGACCGCGTCCGCCGCGCGGCGGACCGCGTCGGCGTCAGTCATCCGACGCGACGCGGCGGACCGCGGCCTCCAGTTCGTCGTATTCGGGGAACTCCGGCCACTCGCTCGCCACCCAGGCGTACGCGACGGTGCGGTCGGGTTCGAGCACGTACGTCGCGGGCCGGGGCTCGTCGATCCCGGTCATCCCGTCGAGGTCGTGTTCGATCCCGTACGCCGCGGCGACCTCGTTCGCCGGATCGGAGAACAGCCGGTAGTCCATCCCCCGCTCCGCGATGAGCGTCTCGTGCTCGTAGGGGGTCGAGATGGAGAGGCCGACGACGGTGAGGGAGTCGCCCAACGCCCGGTCGCGGAGTTCGTTCCAGACGTACGTGGCCGGGAAGGCGCCGTCCATGGGGAAAAAGACGAGCAGGACGGGGCCGTCGGCGGTCAGCTCCGAGAGCGCGACGTCCTCCCAGTACTCCCCGTTGACCAGCGGCCGGGTGAAGTCGGGGGCGCGGTCGCCCTCGCTCACGTGGTCGGTCGTCGGGAGGTCCACCACGTCGAAGTCGAGGTCGGCCATCAGGCCCCACCCGCGCCGTAGGTACGATCGAGATACGTGACGATGTTCTCCGACTCGGACATCGTCACGCCCGTCCGCTCGTCGACGATGGCGGGGACGGTCCGCTTGCCGGTGAGGCGCTTGACGACGGTCCGCTCCGAGTGCATCGGCTCGACGAACCGCGAGCGGTAGTCGAGGCCGTACTCGTCGAGCGTCCGGACGACGCGCTCGCAGAACGGACACGCCTGGAGGCGATACAGGGTGATGGACGGCTCGGAACCGCTCATGGGCGTCGGTTCGGGCGTCCCGGGCCTAAGCCCTTCGCTCGGCCGGCGGGCGGGGACCCGACGGCCGCGCGCGGTCGTCGACCGCACGACGGGAGGTGGGTGCCGGTGTCGGCGGCGAGCGAGCGACCCGCCTCGTCGACGGCCGGGGAGTCGCCGGGGTCGGGAAGAAGGGCAAACCCTTAATTCCGGCGCATGACAAGCACGGGTGGTCGATGGGCTTGTCGCTGTGGAGGTCCGTCCTCGCGTCGCCGCGTGCGCTCGCGGCCGGGCCGGCACAAACGGAGGTGTTCGGGGTAGCCGTGACCGACGGGACCATCACGCTTCTGGGGGCCGCCCTCATCGTCGTCCTGCTCGCCCTCTCGGCCTTTTTCTCCTCCTCGGAGATCGCGATGTTCTCGCTGGCGAAACACCGGGTCGACGCGCTGGTCGAGGACGGGGTGACGAGCGCACGGACGGTGCAGGCGCTGAAGTCGAACCCTCACCGGTTGCTCGTCACCATCCTCGTGGGCAACAACATCGTCAACATCGCCATGTCCTCGATCGCGACGGGCCTGTTTGCCATCTACTTCTCTCGCGGCCAGTCGGTGATCGCCGCGACCTTCGGGATCACGACGCTCGTGCTCCTGTTCGGCGAGAGCGCGCCGAAGTCCTACGCGGTCGAGAACACCGAGTCCTGGGCGCTCCGGATCGCCCGCCCGCTGAAATACACCGAGTACCTCCTCTTGCCGCTGGTCGTCGTCTTCGACTACCTGACCCGGGCGATCAACCGCGTCACCGGCGGCCGGTCGGCCATCGAGACCTCCTACGTCACCCGCGAGGAGATCCGCGACATCATCGAGACCGGCGAGCGCGAGGGCGTCCTCGAAGAGGAGGAGCGGGAGATGCTCCAGCGCATCTTCCGGTTCAACAACACCATCGCCAAGGAGGTGATGACGCCCCGCCTCGACATGACCGCCGTCCCGAAGGACGCTCCCCTCGACGAGGCGATCGGCTCGTGCATCCAGTCCGACCACGAGCACCTCCCGGTCTACGACGGCACGCTCGACAACATCATCGGCATCGTCAACCTGCGGGACCTGATCCGCGAGCGCAACTACGGCGAGGGCAACGCCTGCCTGACGGACCTCGTCCAGCCGACGCTCCACGTCCCCGAGTCGAAGAACGTCGACGACCTCCTCCAGGAGATGCAGGAAAACCGCATGGAGATGGCGATCGTCATCGACGAGTTCGGCACCACCGAGGGGCTGGTCACCCTGGAGGACATGGTCGAGGAGATCGTCGGCGACATCCTCGACGGCGACGAGGAGGAGCCCTTCGAGTTCCTCGACGACGGCTCCTGTCTCGTCCGCGGCGAGGTCAACATCGACGAGGTGAACGAGGTGCTCGACATCGAACTGCCCGAGGGCGAGGAGTTCGAGACCCTCGCCGGCTTCGTCTTCAACCGGGCCGGACGGCTGGTCGAGGAGGGCGAGGTCATCACCTACGAGGGGGTCACGATCCGCATCGAGGAGGTCGAGGACACCCGGATCAAGCGCGCGCGGATCACGACCGACGACGGGAGCGACGACGAGGACGACGTCGAGGCGGCCGAGTCGGACGAGGCGCCGGAGTCGGCGACCGGAGAGGCCGACGACGACGCCGGCCCGGAGATCGAGCGCTGACGGGCCGCGAACCGTAACGACCGAGAGGCCACCGGGTGGACCGTGGAGCGATGGATCGATCCTCGGGCCGGTGGTGGCTCGTCGCGTTCGCCGCCCTCGCCATGGGCGCGGCGGGGAGCTACCAGTTCGTCTGGTCGACGATCCGCGGTCCGCTCGGCGCCCACGTCGGGGCCGGCGAGGCGGCCCTCGGCACCGTCTTCACCGCGTTCGTCCTCGCGCAGACGGTCGCGGGGTTCCCGGCCGGCCGCTACCGCGACCGGCACGGGCCGCGCCTCCCCCTCGCGGTCGGGGGCGTCCTGGTCGCCGCGGGCTACGCCGGCGTGGCGCTCGCGCCGTCGTTTCCGGCCGCGCTCGCCGCCTACGCCCTCGGCGGCGTCGGCTCCGGGACGGTCTACACCGTCGCCGTCAACACGCCGGTCAAGTGGTTCGACGCCCGGCGCGGGCTGGCGACCGGCGTCGTCACCATGGCCTACAGCGCGTCGAGCGCGCCCCTCATCCGCTACGTCGGACCGACCGTCGGGCGCGACTTCGCCGGGACGCTGGCCGTCCTGGCGGCCGTGACGGGCGTCGCCTGTCTCGTCGGCGTGCCGGTGCTCGACGACCCGGAGCGGGCGGCGGACGCGGGCGGGGACGGGAGGACCGGGACCGAAACCGGGGGCGACGGTGACGGGGAGGCGGACGACGATCCGGGCGCGGAGAGGGGCGGGGACGAACGCGAGGCTCCCGCCGCCGGTCGGGCGTCGTCGGGGGAGTACACCTGGCGCGAGACGGTCCGGACGTGGCAGTTCTGGACCCTCTACGGGGCGTTCCTCGTCGTCAACGGGGTCGGCCTGATGCTCATCGGCAAGGTGGTGGCGCTGGCGACCGGCCTCGGCCTGCCGGCCGGCGCCGGGACCCTCGCGGCGTCGGTGCTGGCGGTCGGGGACGGGGCCGGCATCGTCGTGATCGGAGCGGCGTCGGACCGGCTCGGCCGGGAGCGGACCGTCGGCGCGAGCCTGACGTGCTGTGGGCTCGCGCTCGCGGGGACGGTCCTGCTCGGCGCGGGGAGCGCGGGGGCGTTCGTCGCGCTCGCCGGAGCGGCGGCGTTCCTGCGGAGCCCGGCGTTCGCCGTCTTTCCGAGCCTCGTCGGCGAGTACTACGGCGCCGAGCGGTCGTCCGAGAACTACGCGTTGCTGTACAGCGCGAAGCTCCCCGGCGGCGTCGTCGGCGGGACGGCCGCGAGCCTCCTGGTCGCGGCGGTGGGCTGGACGGACGCCTTCCTCCTCGGGGCGGGACTGCTGGTCGTCGCGGGGCTGGCGACGGCCGCGCTCCGCCCGGTTCAGCCGACGGCGAGGACGGCCGAGAGCGCGACGTAACCCCCGACGAGCGCGAGCAGGAGCGACCCGACCCACGCGAGCACGGTGTAGCCCATCTTCCGGCGGCTGACCCCGCTCCCGCCGGCGGCGTAGCCCGACCCGACGATGGCGCTGACGATGATCTCGTTGAACGAGACGGGGACGCCGAGCGCGACGGCGACCTGGGCGATGAGAAAGGAGGGGATGAGCGCCGCGATGGAGCGCCGGGGGCCGAGCGAGGAGTAGTCCCGGGCGAGCGCCTTGATCATCCGGGGCGCGCCGGTCCAGGAGCCAAAGAGGAGGCCGAGCCCCCCGCCGACGAGCACGGCCGCCAGGGGGAGCGAGACCGACTCCAGAAGCGGGACGAGCGGCCCGATGGCGAGGCCGACCTGGCTCCCGCCGGCCGAGAAGGCGACGAGGCCGCCGAGCACCAGGAGGAAGAGACGCTGACCGCGGTCGACGTCGGCGTCCATCCGGCGACGGAGGTCCACGGCGCCCCCCGCGGCGACGACGGCGGTGACCAGCAGGCGACCGGGGCTCACGCCGACGCCCGGCACCGGCGCGAGGCCGCCCGCGGCGCCGTCGAGCGCGCGACCGACGACCCCGGCCAGCGACGCCGACGCCGCACCGGGGGAGAGAACCGTAAACCCAACGTTGGCGACGACTGCGGCGACGACGCCGGCGAGCGCCGGGACGACGATCCGCTCGTCGACCCGGTCGGAGCGGAGGAGGCGGGCGGTGGCGTAGGCCGTCCCGCCCCCGAGGACGGGGACGAGGACCCAGAGCGTCACGATCTGTCGGTACTTCGGCCAGGCGGGAGCGCCCCCGAGCGCGAGGCCGACGCCCACGACCGCGCCGGTGACGGTGAAGGCCGTGGCGATGGGGTAGCCCGCGAAGACGCCGACCGCGACCAGCACCGCGGCGGTCAGGAGGCCGACCGTGGCCGCGACCGCCGAGAGGCGCACCCCCTCGATGAGCGCCGTCCCGACCGCCTGGGTGACGTTGGCCCCCTGGAGGACCGCGCCCGCAAAGCCCAGCAGGCCGACGACGAAGCCGGCCCGCATCACCGAGATGGCGTTGGCCCCGACCGCGGGGGCGAACGGGGTCGATCCCGAGGACCCGGCGCCGATCGACCACGCCATGAAGAGGCTCGCCAGGCCCGCAACGACGAGCGCCGCGAGCGTCCCGAGGGCCATCGTCGCCCCCTCTCCCCGGCCCCCATTAAACCCTGTCTATCGTTTCCTTTCGGAGGGCCGGTCACCGGTCCCGGTAGCCGTCCTCGTAGCCCTTCCGGAGGTTGACCAGCGTGTACCTGACGAACAGGTAGGCCAGGATGACGAACACGACCATGCTCCCGAGCAGGAACAGAAAGACGGGGTCGCCGAAGCCGAGCGCCATGGTCGGGCTACCGACGGCGCGGGCAAAGCCGTTTCGCCCCGCCGGTGGGCGAGCGCCCGGCGGGGCGATCGCGCGGAGCGCCGATCCCGTTCGATGCGAGGCAACACAAGAGCCTTCGGGCCGGCGGTCCATGGGTCGACCATGACGAACCTCCTCCGGGAGATAACCCAACCGGAACTGCATCGCGGCCTCGAAGGGGTCGTCGTCGACGAGACGACGATCAGCGACATCGACGGCGACGCCGGTCGTCTCGTCTACCGCGGCTACGCCATCGAGGACCTCGCGCGCGAGGCGAGTTTCGAGGAGGTGTTGCACCTGCTCTGGCAGGGGACCCTCCCCGACCGGGAGGAACTCGAGGAGTTCTCGCGGGCGATGACCGACGAGCGGACCGTCGAGGCCGGCGTGATCGACCTCCTCGCGGAACTGGCCGACAGGGACGAGACGCCCATGTCGGCGCTGCGAACGGCGGTGTCGATGCTGTCGGCCTACGAGCCCGAGCGGGAGGCGGATCCCACGGACGAGGCCGCCACGCGCCGGAAGGGCCGGCGGATCACGGCCAAGATCCCGACGATCCTCGCGGCGTTCGAGCGCCTGCGCCGGGACCGCGAGCCGGTCGAGCCGCGCGAGGACCTGGGCCACGCCGCGAACTTCCTCTACATGCTCCACGGCGAGGAGCCCGACGAGGTGGCCGCCGAGACCTTCGACATGGCGCTCACGCTCCACGCCGACCACGGGCTCAACGCCTCGACGTTCACGACGCTCGTGATCGTCAGCACCTACGCCGACGTCTACAACGGGCTCACCGGGGGGATCGAGGCGCTGTCCGGTCCGTGGCACGGCGGCGCCAACCAGGACGTGATGACGAGCCTCAGGGAGATCGACGAGCGCGGAATCGATCCCACGGAGTGGGCCCGCGAGACCGTCGAGGCGGGCGAGCGCGTCCCCGGCTGGGGCCATCGCGTCTACAACGTCAAGGATCCCCGGGCGAAGATCCTGCAGGAACGAAGCGAGATGCTCGCCGAGGCCACCGGCGAGCGGAAGTGGTACGACTACACCACGGCGATCGAGGAGTATCTCACCGAGGAGGTCGGCCTCCCGGAGAAGGACATCGCCCCGAACGTGGACTTCTACTCCGGCACCGTCTACGACCAGCTCGGACTCTCCATGGACCTCTACACGCCCATCTTCGCCATGAGCCGGGCGGGCGGTTGGCTCGCCCACATCCTCGAATACCAGCGGGAGAACCGCCTCATCCGTCCCCGCGCCCGGTACGTGGGGCCCGCGTCGGCGGAGTTCGTGCCGCTCGACGAGCGGTAGGCCGACGTCCCTCCGCCGACCGCCCGGCGGGGACGGCCGCGAGCCGGCGGGCCCGCCGAGCGGCAACGCCGACCGCACCCTTATCCCCGGCGAGGCCGAACCGTCGGTCGACATGACTGTCAGGGACATCGCCCGGACGGACGTGGCCGCGGTCGCCCCGGGGACGCCGATCGAGGAGGTCGCCGAGACGCTCCGGACGGAGGGGGTCGGGAGCGTCGTGGTCGCCGAGGACGACGAACCGGTGGGCATCGTCACCGACCGCGACGTCGGGATCGGCATCTGGGACCACGATGACCCCGCGGCGGTGACCGCGGCGGATCTCATGGCGACGGATCCCGTGACCGTGGGGATCGACGAGGGGATCTACGACGCCCTCCAACGCGCGCGCGAGGCGAACGTCAGGCGCCTCCCGGTCGTCGAGGACGGCCGACTCGTGGGCATCGTCACGCTGGACGACTTCGTCGTCCTGCTGGCCGGCGAACTCCAGGTGGTCTCGGACGTGATCCAGGCCGAATCGCCGGCCTACTGACGGTCCGTGGGCGGCCCGGTCGTCCGGTCCGCGGTCGTCCCCGGGCTCCGCTCCCCGGCGCCCGGCCCCCGATCGACCCGGCGCTCGACGGGGGCCGCGATCCATGACATTCGGTAGCATTACTCAAGATAAAACGGCCACTTGAGCCTCCGACGCGTATAATGAGCGGCCACCCGTAGCGAAGGGTGCGGGTGCTCCGACGCCCGCCGGTCGGAGGACCCCTCCCTTCCCCCCTCCGTGGAACGGGACCCCGCTGTCGACCCGGCCCTCACGACTCACCCTCCCTCCCCTCCGACGACTTCCGGACGACGAACCGCTCGATCACCGTCCCCTCGACCGACCGGATCGTCCCGTCGAGTCCCGCATCGGTCGCCCGGAGTTCGGCGTGGGTCGCCGGGCCGCCGCGCGGGGCCGCGTGACTGCCGGGGTTGAGGAGCGTCGGCGGCCCGTCGACGACCGCGGGGCGGTGGGTGTGGCCGACGACGACCAGGGCGGCCTCCCGGGCGCGGCCGAGCGTCGAGAGCGCCGTCTCCCCGCCCCGGTGGGTGTGGGTGACGACGATCCGGACGCCGCCGTATTCGAGGGTGCGCACGTCCGGCAGGCGCTCGCGGACGGCGGCCGCGTCGGCGTTGCCGTGGACGGCCCGGAGCGTCGCGCGATCCTCGATGGCGTCGAGCACCGCCGGGGTCGTGAAGTCGCCGGCGTGGACCACCCGGTCGGCGGCGTCGACGGCCTCGGCGGTCCGGCCGCGCAGACGAGGGTCGGCGGTCCCGTGCGTATCCGAGAGGACGACGAGCATCGGCGGGGGTTCGGTGGGGGAGTAGAAAAGTCGGTGGGCGTCGAACCGTCCGCCTTTTGCTTCCGGCGTCGGTACCGGGCGCCATGGTCCCCGACGCCTCCCCGACCGGTACCGTCGACGCGCCGGCCAGGAACGACGGGGACGGCGCTCGCACGCTGATCCACGCCGTCGTCGGTGCCGTCGCCGGCACCGTCCTCGCGTTCGTCCCGCTGTCGCCCCTCCTCGGCGGTGTCGTCGCCGGCTATCTGGAGGGCGGTGACCCGCAGGACGGGCTGAAAGTGGGTGCCGTCGCCGGTGCCATCATGGTGATTCCGTTCGTCTGCATCGGACTGCTCCTGACCGTCCTCCTGGGCTTCGGGATCGGTACCTCGGCCGTCGCGTTCGGCGTCGTCGCCCTCGTCGTGGTGCTGATCGGGGCGCTCTACACAGTGGGACTGAGCGTCGTCGGCGGCTATCTGGGGGGCTACCTCGAACGCGAACTGTGACCGTACGGGACCGTGCAGTTCACGGACGCCCACGACGGCTGGAGAGAGCACCAGCTACGGGGCGTGACGGTGGGAACGGACGGAGCCGTCCGTCGCCTCACGGCGACGGACGAAACCCGGTCTTAGTTGCGGACGACGTTCGTCGCGCGGGGGCCTTTGGGGGCCTGTTCGATGTCGAACTCGACTTCCTGACCTTCTTCGAGATCCGGACCGCCAACGTCCTCCATGTGGAAGAATACGTCGTCGTCCGCGTCCTCGGTCGAGATGAAACCGTAACCGCCGGTGTCGTTGAAGAAATCAACCTTACCGTTTGCCATTGCAAATAACCGTAGACCCAGCCGGGGGATAACACTTCCGAGGGTCGTGGTACCACGACCCCGTCCACGCGAGTCGACACCTCCGGGTGGGTAGCGCGGAAACGGAGAGGGCCTCCTGCGAGATGCGCGCCCCGTATGCAGCACGCTCGCCAACCGGATCGCGGACGGACGACGCGGCCGGTGGGCTCCGGGCGACGGCTCCCCACGCGAGTGCGGAAGGTCAAAGAATCCGGCCGCCGACGCGCCCGGTATGGCCGGGAGTCGCGGGGTGGTGATCGCCGCCCTGCTCGCGAACGTCTCCATCGCGGGGCTGAAGTTCCTCGGATTCCTGCTGACCGGGAGCCCCGCGATGCTCTCGGAGACGTATCACTCGATCTCCGACACCGGCAACCAGGTGTTCCTGCTGATCGGCCTGCGGTACGGGGCCAAGGAGCCGAGCCAGGCCCACCCGTTCGGCTACGGGAAGGCCCAGTTCTTCTACTCGTTTCTCGTCGCCGTCCTCCTGTTCGGCATCGCGGGCTGGGAGAGCCTGCGCCACGGCTACGACGCGGTCCTGCACGGCGTCGTCCGGCCGGCCGAACCGGTGACGGCGCTCGGGGTGACGTTCGACCCCATCTGGGTGAACGTCGCCGTGCTGGTCGGGGCGATGGGGTTCGAGGGGTACGCCTTCCGGAAGGCGCTCGCGGAACTCCGCCGGCAGATCGACGAGTACGGCTGGACGGGGCTGCGCGAGGCGTTCCGGGAGACGAGCGACGTGACGACGCTCACCGCGTTCACCGAGGACGCCGTCGCCCTCGTGGGGGCGGCGGTCGCCCTCGCCGGGGTCCTCCTCTCGCGGGTGACGGGCAACCGCGTCTACGACGCCTCGTCGGCCGTGATCATCGGCCTCCTGCTGATGAGCTTCGCCCTGGCGCTGGCGTGGGAGAACCAGCGGCTCCTGCTCGGCGAGAGCATCCCCCCCGAGGAGGAGCAGCGGTTGCGGTCGGTCATCGCCGACCGGCCGGGGGTGGTCCACGTCGACCGCTTCCGGTCGATGTACGTCGGGCCGGAGAAGTTGCTCGTGGCCGTCGACGTGAGCTTCGATCCCGGGATCGACGCGGGCGAGGTCGACGGGATCATCGAGACCATCGAGGCCGACCTCCGGGCGGCCGACGACCGGGTGCGGATGGTCTACGTCGAACCCGAGGTGTAGGGCGTGAGCGGCGTGTGATCGGCGCCGGCTCAGGCGTCGCTCGCGTCGGCGACGGCGGCGCCGATCCGCTCGATCGCCCGCTCCACGTCCGCCCGATCGACGTCGCGGTGGGTGCAAAAGCGCGTGACGTGGTCGCCGAACGCGCCGCCGGCCACGCCGTGCTCCTCGCAGGCGGCGACGAGTGCCTCGGCGGTCAGCCCGGCGTCCGCGGAGTCGACCAGCACGATGTTGGTGTCCGGGTCGGAGACGGACAGACCGTCGACGGCGTCGAGTCCGGCGGCGAGCCGGCGGGCGTCGTCGTGGTCCTCGGCGAGCCGATCCACGTTCTCCAGTGCGCACAGTCCCGGCGCCGCGATCACCCCGACCTGGCGCATCCCGCCGCCCAGGAGCTTCCGCTGTCGGCGGGCCTCGGCGACGAACGGCTCGGAGCCGGCGAGCACCGACCCGACCGGCGCGCCCAGCCCCTTCGAGAGCGAGATCATGACCGAGTCGACGGCCGACGCCATCCGCTCGGCCGGGACGTCGAGCGCGACGCAGGCGTTGAACAGCCGGGCGCCGTCGAGGTGGACCGGGACGCCCAGGTCGCGGGCCGTCTCCGCCGCCTCGGCGACGTGTGCGGGCGGGACGGCGACCCCGCCGCGGCCGTTGTGGGTGTTCTCCAGCGCGAGCAGTCCCGTCCCCGACGAGTGGCCGTCGGGCGCCACGTACGCCGCGCGCACCTGGTCGGGCGTCGGGACGGCCCGCCCGCCGGCGTCGACCGGCCGGGGCTGGAGGCCCGAGAGCTGTGCGAGCCCGCCGAGTTCCCACTGGTAGAGGTGGGACTCGGCGTCGAGGACGACGTCCTGGCCGCGGTCGGCGTGGATCCGGGCCGCAATCTGGTTGCCCATCGTCCCCGAGGGGACGAACAGCGCCGCCGCCACGCCGAGGCGCCCGGCGACCCGGCGCTCCAGGTCGGCGACCGTCGGGTCGTCGCCGTAGACGTCGTCGCCGACCGCCGCGTCCCGGGCCGCGTCGCGCATCGCCTCGCTCGGGCGGGTGACCGTGTCAGACCGGAGGTCGATCATGTCTCCCTCTCCGGCCGGACGGGGATATAGCTGTCCGCGCCGTCGGAGGGCGAAGGGATTACGCCGCCGCCGTCCGAGGGCGGGGTATGGACGCGCGCATCCGGGAGCACGCGGAGATCGTGGCGGATCACTCGACCGGCATCGAGGCGGGAGACGACGTCGTGATCGCCCTGCCGCCGGCGGCCGAGGATCTGGCGGTCGCGCTGCACGAACTCTGTGGCGACCGGGGGGCCAACCCGGTCCTGCTCGCCAACTCCGACCGGTCGACCCGGGCGTTCCTGCGGGCCGCCGACGAGGAGAGCTTCGAGACGCCCGCCCACCAGCTCGCGCTCTTCGAGGCGGCCGACGTCTTCGTCCTCGCCCGGGGCGGGGCAAACGTACTCGAGGAGACCGACGTCAGCCCGGAGACCAACGCGGCCTATCGCCGGGCCTACCGGCCGGTCCAGGAGGTGCGCCTCTCGAAGCGGTGGTGTCTCACGCAGTTCCCCTCGAGCGGCCACGCCCAGCTCGCGGGGATGAGCACCGAGGCCTACGAGAACTTCGTCTGGGACGCGGTCACGCTCGACTGGGACGCCCAGCGCGAACACCAGGCCCAGCTGGTCGAGATCCTCGACGACGCCGACGAGGTGCGGATCAGGTCGGGGACGGAGACGGACGTCCGGATGTCGATCGCGGGGAACCCGTCGCTCAACGACTACGGCGAGAAGAACCTCCCGGGCGGCGAGGTGTTCACGGCGCCGGTCAGGGAGTCCGTCGAGGGGACCGTCCACTTCGACATGCCGCTCTACCGGAAGGGCGAGGAGATCGAGGACGTGCGCCTGGAGTTCGAGGACGGACGCGTCGAGTCGTTCGGCGCCGGCCGCAACGAGTCGGTGCTGGCGGGGATCCTCGACACCGACGAGGGGGCGCGCTACCTGGGCGAACTGGGCATCGGGATGAACCGCCACATCGACCGGTTCACCTACAACATGCTGTTCGACGAGAAGATGGGCGACACCGTCCACATGGCGGTCGGATCGGCCTACCCCGAGACGGTCGGCGAGGGAAACGAGGTCAACGAGTCCGCCGAGCACGTCGACATGATCGTCGACATGTCCGAGGACTCGACGATCGAGGCCGACGGCGAGGTGATCCAGCGGAACGGCACCTTCGTCTTCGAGGAGGGCTTCGCGCAGGGGAGCGGCACGACGCGGTGAGCCGGTCGCGTCGTTCCGCGGGACCGCGTGGACCCGGACGGGACGCTCCGCCCGCCCGTGCTAACTATTCACAGAATCGAGCGATTTAACCGGGTGTGCTAGAGTAGTGGGCACATGCCGAAGGTCACCTGTCCCGAGTGTGGAAAGGACATCGCGATGCACGAGCTCGAGGCCAAGACTGTCGCACAGTCGAGCGGCTTCGACACGCATTACCGGTGTCCGTTCTGTCGGGCGGACGTCGACGACGTGACGAGCCGGCTCGCCTGACGGACCGACGCGCGACGGTCACTCCCGGTCGACGTCGAGTTCGAACTGCCTGTTTTCAGCGACCGTGTTGAGGACGACGCTGGTGTTGGACTCGCGGATGTTCTCGTCGGTCAGAAGCGACTTGATCTGGTCGTTCATGCCGTCGGTGTCGGCGAACTTCCCGATGGCGATGACGTCGTAGTCGCCGGTGACCTCGTAGACGCTGACCATCTGTTTTTCGCCCTCCAGGCGGTCGGTGATCTCGGGCAGGGCGCTCCCCTCGACCTTGAGGTGGACGACGGCGGTGACGTCGTACCCCAGGCCGTCGTAGTTGACCCGGGGGGTGTAGCCGTCGATGATGCCCTCCTCCTCCAGGGTGTGGAGGTGGTTCGAGACGGTCGTGACCGATACGTCGAGGTCCTCGGCGAGGCTCCGCAGGCTGGCCCGGCCGTCGCCGAGCAACGCGTTGATGAGCTTGGCGTCGAGGTTTTCGTATGTCATCACACTCACCCACGCATCCACCCCATTAGAAATTTACGAATATCCAGTTCTCCACCCGTGACCGGGGTACTTGCGCGGAACGACAAGGTCTTTATACCAGAGTGTATCAGAGTGAACCGTCCAGAGCATGACGGACGAAAGTACCGTTCCGGACGGCGGTCTGACCGCCGCGGAACAGGACGTGATCGACCGGATCGACGAGGAGAACATCGACTTCCTTCGCCTGCAGTTTACGGACATCCTGGGGACGGTCAAGAACGTCTCCGTCCCGGCCCAGCAGGCGGAGAAGGCGTTCGACGAGGGCATCTACTTCGACGGCTCCTCCATCGACGGGTTCGTGCGGATCCAGGAGTCGGACATGCGCCTCGAACCCGACCCGGACACGTTCGCCATCCTGCCCTGGCGGTCCCGTGGCGACGGGAACGCGGCGCGGCTCATCTGTGACGTGTTCGACACGGCGAGCGGCGAGCCGTTCCCGGGCGATCCGCGTCGCGTCCTCAAGCGGGCCATCGGGCGCGCCGCCGACATGGGCTACGAGGTCAACGCCGCGCCCGAACCGGAGTTCTTCCTCTTCGAGGAGGACGAGGACGGCCGCGCGACGACCCAGACCAACGACGCCGGGGGCTACTTCGACCTCGCGCCCAAGGACCTGGCCGGCGACGTCCGGCGGGACATCATCTACGGGCTGGAGAGCATGGGCTTCGAGATCGAGGCCAGCCACCACGAGGTCGCCGCGGGGCAACACGAGATCAACTTCACCTACGACGACGCGGTCTCGACGGCCGACAACGTCGCCACCTTCCGCGCGGTCGTCCGCGCCATCGCGGCCGAACACGACCTGCACGCGACGTTCATGCCGAAGCCCATCGCCCGGATCAACGGATCGGGCATGCACACTCACCTCTCGCTGTTCCAGGACGGCGAGAACGCGTTCCACGACGACGACGACGAGTTCAACCTCTCGGGGACCGCAAAGCAGTTCCTCGCCGGAATCCTCGAACACGCGCCCGCCGTGACGGCCGTCGCCAACCCGACGGTCAACAGCTACAAGCGGCTGGTGCCGGGCTACGAGGCGCCGGTCTACGTCGCCTGGTCGGACCGCAACCGCTCGGCGCTGATCCGCAAGCCGGCCGCCCGCGTGCCCGCGGCCTCGCGCATCGAACTCCGCTCGCCGGACCCGTCGTGCAACCCCTACCTCGCCTTCGCGGCCATGATCCACGCCGGGCTGGACGGGATCGACCGCGACCTCGACTGCCCGGACCCGGTCCGCGAGAACATCTACGAGTTCGACGACGCGAAGCGCGAGGAGTACGGCATCAGCACGCTCCCGCCCAACCTCGGCCGGGCCGTCGACGCGCTGGAGGACGACGAGGTCATCCGGGACGGGCTCGGCGAACACGTCACCGAGAAGTTCGTCCAGGCCAAGCGCCAGGAGTTCAGCGAGTACAAGGTCGAGGTTTCCGACTGGGAACTCGACCGGTATCTGGAGACGTTCTGAGCCGGCCGGCGACCCGTTTTCCCGTTTTTCACGCGTCGACCAGCCACGGGAGCCCCACCACCAGCGCGACGGCGCCGGCGGCGGCGACGGCGACGACCGCGAGCGGCGCCCCGAGGGCCGCGGGACCGGCCCACAGGCCCGCCGCGACCGCCACTCCCACGGCGGCCACGGGCACCGACACCGTCCCCCCGTCGCCGCCGCCGGCCAGCCAGGCCAGGCCGCCGCCGACCGTCCCGCCGGTCACGGCGGCCGTCTCGACCGTCGGCCCGGGGGGGCCGGCGAGTCGGAGCGCGGGGAGTGCGAACGCCGCCGCGAGGCCGAACGCCCGGGCGGGCCGCCGGAGGTCGACCGCCACGACGGCGCCCAGACACAGCGCCCCGACGGCGGCGCCCGCGACCACGTCGACGAGGTAGTGGACCCCGAGGACCAGCCGCGAGAGGGAGACGAGGACGACGACGCCGGCGGCGCCCGCGACCCGACGGATCCGGTCGATCCGATCGAACAGGAGCGCCGCGCCCCCGTAGACGACGGTCGCACCGAGCGCGTGGCCGCTCGGGAAGCCGTAGCCCGACGCCGCGGCCCCCG
Source organism: Haloferacaceae archaeon (assembly GCA_042216285.1). Lineage (GTDB taxonomy): Archaea > Halobacteriota > Halobacteria > Halobacteriales > Haloferacaceae > CAZMLQ01. The sequence goes on along the minus strand of JBDGUC010000007.1, from coordinate 25,022 downwards.
GGACGGGGCAGCGCGAACAGCCCCTTCAGCGCGAACGTCAGCGCCGCCGCCGCCAGCGCCAGCGCGATCAGCGCGGCGGTCGCGCGCCGTGGCTCGGCCGCGATCCGGGGCGACCGCCAGTGGAGCGCGGCGAGGCCGACGAACAGCGCCGTCGGGTTCCCGAGCATCGTTACGGCCGCGAACAGCGCCACGACCGGCGCGGGGAGGCCCGACAGCGCCCCGACGACCCCGACGCCGCGGGCGGCGGGCGGAGCGAGCGGAACCACGTCCCGGAGGCCGACGCCCGCGGGGTTAACGGCACGGATTCGCGACGGGCGCAGGAGTTTACCGTCCCGGGACCGTCGGACGGACGATGAGCACCGAACCCTGCGACGCCTGCGGCGAGCGCGTCCCGGTCGGGGGCGGCGTGGACGATCTCTGGACGTTCGCCGACGTCTCCGGGGGCGGCCTCCACCTCGAACTCGCCGACGGCACGGACTATTTCCTCTGTTTCGACTGCATCGACCGGCTTCCGGACGGAGAGGAGATCACCGCCGCGGACGTCGAGGCGCTCGACGGATAGCGGGCACGACCTAATACGACCTTATATTAAATCATGACAATTGTTCTCACGGTACCTTTACAAGGTCATCATCCATCATGACGGATATGAACTCCCGCGGGCTCAACACCGCGATGGAGCTGTACCGGAGCGGAACGCTGACGCTGACGCAGGCCGCAAAGCGCGCGGGCTGCACCGAGTCCCAGCTTCTCGGCGCGCTCGATTCCACCGGCGTCAGCGTACCCGCGGGTGCGGACCGCGCGGCCGACTAGGCGTCCGGCGGGAGGACGTGGAGGCCGGCGGCACTCTTCATCACCGGAACCGTCTCCGCCCCGTCGTCGAGGTAGTCGGGGCGGGGGACGGTCCGTGCCTCCCAGGTCTCGGGGTCGAGCACCTGGACCGCGTGGGCGTCCTCGACGGTCACCACCGTCGTCTCGACGGCGTCCGCGACGTTTCCGAGCCGTCGCGCGTCGGGGTTCGTCCCCGCCTCGTGGGGGGCCTCGTACCGGTCGCCCGTGGCCAGGCGGACCCCCTTGAGGTTCCCCGACGTGCTCCGCACGAGCACCGGCCCGTCGCCGTCCTCGGGGTCGACGACGTCCCCGGGAGTGAAACGGGGGAGTCGCACCGCGTAGGTGACGCGGTAGACCTCCCGGCCGTCCCCGTCCTCGGTGACGAGCGTGGGGTGTTCCTCGACCTCGCCGCCGAGTTCGCGGGTGATCCGCGCGGAGACCCCCTGGCCCAGTTTCGTGGTCGAGAGCTTGACGTCGACGCCGTCGCCGTGCTCGTCGACTTCGGTGACGAAGGCGTCCCGGTCGCCGGTCTCCGTGCGCTCGGCGACGGCCTCCCGGGCGAGGTCGACGGCACGCGCCCGCTCGTCGTCGGTCGGCACCCGATCGGTCGCGCGCACCTGGACGATGGCGTTGTGATAGCCCCCGGCGGCCCGCCCACACCGGTCGCAGGTCCCCCGCGAGATCCGCACGGGGACGACGACCGTCTCCTCGACGGGCGTCTCCCGGACGACGCCGGAGAACTGACAGTGCATCCGGACGGTGTTGGCGTCCACCTGTTCGGGCTCGACGCCCCAGGTCACGTCCCGGGCCGAGACGTGGACGCCGAGGGCCTCGCGGACCTCGTCGACCGCGACGTCGGTGTAGTCGCGCGCGCCCACGTCGCGCCAGGAGTTCCCCCGCCGGACCGCCCCGCAGGTCGCACAGACCGCGACCTCGATCCGGTCGGGGGCGTCGACGAGGTCGAAGTCGTCGAGGTAACAGGCGTCACAGAGCGCCGCCGCGCGGCCGCTCGGCTCCCCCGGCAGGGGGTCCGTGCGCTCGGCGACCGGCTCGCCACACCGCGGACAGAACCGCCCGGAACTCATCGCGCGCCGGTAGGCGACTCCCGGTGTTAAGCCCCGCGCTCCGGACCGCCCACGCCCCGGTCGCGCGCGTCGGTCGGGGCTCGACGGCGGGTGACGGACGACGGACGCGGGTGACGGCCCGTGCGACAAGGTTTACACCCGCGGGCGGCTACGTTCCAGCATGGACTGGCAACCCGACTGGGGTCTCCGGGCACGGATGGCCCTCACGATGTTCCTGCTGTTCGTGCTCTACATCGTGTTCGTCGGCGTCCTGGCGTACGCGGGCGTCGGGCTCCTGGGCATCGTCGTGGTGATGGGGCTGTTCTCGCTGGCGCAGTTCTTCTTCAGCGACAAACTCGCGCTCTACAGCATGGGCGCCCACGAGGTGAGCGAGAGCGAGTATCCGGATCTGCACGCCATCGTCGGCCGCCTCGCCCAGCAGGCCGACCTGCCCAAGCCGGCGGTCGCCGTGGCCGACTCCCGGGTACCGAACGCCTTCGCCACCGGCCGCTCCCAGAAGAACGCCACCGTCTGTGTCACCACCGGCCTGTTGCGGACGCTCGACGAGCCGGAACTGGAGGGGGTGCTGGCCCACGAGCTCTCCCACGTCAAGAACCGCGACGTGATGGTGATGACCGTCGCCTCGTTCCTGTCGACGCTGGCCTTCATGGTCGTCAGGTGGGGGTGGCTGTTCGGCGGCGGCGGCCGCAACCGCCAGGGCGGCGGCGGCGGCGTCATCGTCGCGGTGCTGGCATCGCTGGTGGTGTGGATCGTCTCGTTCCTGCTCATCCGCGCGCTCTCGCGCTACCGCGAGTACGCCGCCGACCGCGGCGGGGCGGCCATCACGGGCAACCCCGGGGCGCTGGCCTCGGCCCTGCTGACCATCGACGGCCGGATGGACCGCGTGCCCAAAGAGGACATGCGCGAGCAGGCCGAGATGAACGCCCTGTTCATCCTCCCCATCCGCTCGGGGTTCATCGGGAAACTCGCGAGCACGCACCCGCCGACCGAGAAGCGCGTCGAGCGCCTGCGCGAGATGGCGCGGGATCTGGAGACGCGGTAGGGCCTTTGGATCGCGGGCGATTGGCCCCTGAATCGGCGAGTGAGATCTCGAAAGCAGAAACTGTGCTTCCCGGACTTTCGAAGTAAGGCGGATTGTCGTCCTAACGCCCGTACTGACGGTCGTTTCGCGGATTTTCGCCCAGTAACGTCGAATCTCCTCCCGTATTTCTCCCGGATGCGAGTCTAGGACTGGCAATAACATTCACAAAAACTACGGTATATCGGCTGGTTACTCGTCGTAGATTTGACTCCTAAAAAGAGGGTACACACAGCGACGGGCGAATGCCAGTACGATAACCTAGTGAGCAATGAACATGTGAGTTTGATGTATCGATTCTCCGTTCGAGGAACGAAGGATATGCAGGAGCTACTCAGTAGCGACGAGTAAAGGAGGAACGTTCCGTTATACGGGGTCCGCTTCTTCAAGCGCGATTTGCTGGTATACCTCAGGGTGGTCCTGAAGCTTCTTCTGCAAATCGGCGATGACTTGGTTCTTCTTCATACGCGTAGGTCTATGTCTCCACCGTCTTAATCTTGTTTGTCGTCTAGTGATCTAGAACTGTCGTTCCGATTCATCGGCACCCCCGAGAGCGGATCCCAGCCTGATTTGGTCCAATACCGTCATGATCCACGATAGGAGACGGGGGGTTAAACCGGGCGCGACTGCTACCTCCGTGCGATGGGGCTGTTCGACACGCTGCGGGAGGCGCTCGGGCTCCGGGCGGAGGCCGACGCCGGCCGCGCGGCCGATCCGGAGGACCTGTTCGGGATGTCCACCGCCTACGTCACCATGGAGGCCGACCTCGACTTCCGTCCCGTCGGCGCCGCCGCGCTCTGTTTCGACGCGGTGGACTCGACCGACTTCGACGGGACCGTCGGCGACGTCGAGGAGATCCTCCGGGTCGGCGAGGAGGAGACGGGGACCGCGTTCGACCGGCGCGCGGACGACCACGGCTACCACTGGGTCGTCCTCCGGGACGACGACCCCGAGGACCTCGTGACGAGCGTCCACTTCGCCGCCGACACCTTCGTCGAGCGAGGGTACGGCTCGCGGCTGCTCGCGGCGGTGTTCGGGTTCGAACGGCGAGCGGGGAGCGAGGCGGCCCGCGAGGGGCGCGACGGATCGGAGCGCGTCTACTGGATCTACTCGTTCCGGCGGGGGGCCTACTACCCCTTCGTCCTGGCCGGGGACCACGAGCGCGACAGCCGCCTGGAGTTCAAACTCCGCTCGGTGCTGGAGGGCGAACTCGACGTCGAGGACGACGAGTCCTACTGGTATCCGCTGTGGCCCGACCGGCCGGGCGGCCACCCCTGGGAGTGACGGTCCCGGCGCCCCGCTCCGGGCCGACGAAATCACTTTCACTCCGGTGTTGACGAGACTTTATGTAGGGGGCCGCGCAACGACCCGCCATGGCAGAGGACGACCTCGAGAGCCTGCCGGGCGTCGGCCCGGCGACGGCGGACAAGTTGCTCGACGCCGGGTTCGAGACCTACCAGAGCATCGCCGTGGCCAGTCCCGGCGAACTGTCGAACACGGCGGACATCGGCGAGTCGAGCGCGGGCGACATCATCAACGCCGCGCGCGAGGCCGCCGACGTCGGCGGGTTCGAGACGGGCGCGTCGGTGCTGGAGCGCCGCGAGCAGATCGGGAAGCTCACCTGGCAGGTGGGAGAGGTCGACGACCTGCTCGGCGGAGGGGTCGAGACCCAGTCGATCACCGAGGTGTACGGCGAGTTCGGCGCCGGCAAGTCCCAGGTGACCCACCAGCTCTGCGTGAACGTCCAGCTTCCACCCGAACACGGGGGGCTCGCGGGGAGCGCGATCTTCGTCGACAGCGAGGACACCTTCCGGCCCGAGCGGATCGACGACATGGTCCGCGGGCTCGACGACGAGGCCCTGGCGGCGACGATGGACGAGCGCGGGATCGAGGGAGGCCCCGGCGACGACGACGCGCTGGAGGACCTGGTCGAGGCCTTCCTCGACCGGATCCACGTCGCCAAGGCGTTCAACTCCAACCACCAGATCCTGCTGGCCGAGAAGGCAAAGGAACTGGCGAGCGAGAGCGAGGGGACCGACTGGCCCGTGCGCCTGCTCTGTGTCGACTCGCTCACCGCCCACTTCCGCGCGGAGTACGTGGGGCGGGGCGAACTCGCCGAGCGCCAGCAGAAGCTCAACAAACACCTCCACGACCTGATGCGGATCGGCGACCTCTACAACGCCGCGGTCCTGGTGACCAACCAGGTGGCCTCGAACCCGGACTCCTACTTCGGCGATCCCACCCAGCCCATCGGGGGCAACATCCTCGGCCACACCTCGACGTTCCGGATCTACCTCCGCAAGTCCAAGGGCGACAAGCGGATCGTCCGGCTGGTCGACGCGCCCAACCTCGCGGACGGCGAGGCGGTCATGCGCGTTCAGGACGCCGGGCTCGTGGCCGAGTGACGCGCGTCCGCGGAGCGGATCAGAAGTTCTCCTCGGTCCGCGTCCGGTCGAGGTCCTCGACCTCGCCCCGGTGGAGTTTCGCCCCGTCCTGGGCGACCTTCTCCGCGAGGACGGCGCATTTGACGCGCATCGGACTGATCTCGACGCCGAGCATCTCGATCACGTCGTCGCGGTCCATCGCCGTCAGGTCCTCGAGGGACATCCCCTGGAGTTCGTCGGTGAGCATCGAGGCGGCGGCCTGCGAGATGGCACAGCCGTCGCCGGAGAACGCGACGTACTCGATGGTGTCGCCGTCGTCTGCCAGGTTGACGTCCATCCGAATGGTGTCGCCACAGGAGGGGTTCTCGCCGACGTGCGAGAAGGTGGGATCCTCGAGTTCCCCGTAGTTGCGGGGATTCTTGTAGTGATCGAGGATCTGCTGGCGATACATGTCCGAGCCCATGCCCATGGTGACAGGCGGTAGGGCAGTCCGGGGGTTAAGGGTTCCGGGGTCGACCGGTCGTGGTCCCGAGGATGGGAGGTGTTTTACCGTCCGCCCCCACAGGACGGGCATATGGAGTACGACCCGCAGGCCCTAGAGGAGCGCTGGCGGGAGCGGTGGCGCGAGAGCGGCCGATACGAGGCCGATCCGTCCGACGTCGACGAGGAACCGACCTTCCTGACGGTGCCGTATCCCTACCCGAGCGGCGGGATGCACATCGGCCACGCCCGGACCTACACGGTGCCCGACGTCTACGCCCGGTATCGGCGCCAGCAGGGCGACGTCGTCCTCTTTCCGATCGCCTGGCACGTCACGGGGACGCCGATCATCGGCGCCGTCGAGCGCCTGAAGAAAGGCGAGGAGAAACAGCTCTCGGTGCTCCGGGACACCTACGACGTCCCCGCGGAGACGCTCGCGGACCTGGAGACGCCGATGGGCTACGCGCGCTACTTCATCGAGCACCACTACAAGCGGGGGATGAAGCGCCTGGGGCTGTCGATCGACTGGCGCCGGGAGTTCACCACCAACGACGAGCGCTACTCGAAGTTCATCACCTGGCAGTACGATACGCTCAGGTCCCACGACCGGCTGGAGAAGGGGCTCCACCCGGTGAAATACTGCACCAACGAGGACCAGCCGGTCACCACCCACGACCTGCTGGAGGGCGAGAAAGCCGAGTTCCAGGAGTACACGCTCGTCCGGTTCGCCCTCGACATGGACGGCGAGGAGGTGCTGGCCCCGATGGCCACGCTCCGCCCCGAGACGGTCCGCGGCGTGACCAACGCCTACGTCAACCCCGACGCCGAGTACGTCCGCGCGACCGTCGACGGGGAAGCGTGGGTCGTCTCGGCCGAGGCCGTCGAGAAGTTCCGGCTCCAGGCCCACGAGGTCGAGGTCGGAGAGCGGTTCGACGGCGCCGAACTCGTCGGCCACGACGTGACCAACCCCGTCACCGGCGAGGCGGTCCCCGTCCTCCCGGCGTCGTTCGTCGACCCCGACAACGCGACGGGGGTCGTGATGTCGGTGCCCGCCCACTCGCCGGACGACTACGTCGCCCTCCGGGAGGCCAAGGCCGACCCCGACCGGATGCGCGCCTACGGGGTCGACCCGGCGACCGTCGAGGCGATCGACCCGGTCCCGATCCTGACGATCGAAGGGTACGGCGAGGTTCCGGCCCGGACCGCCGTCGAGGAGGCGGGCGTCGAGTCGAGCGACGACCCGAGGCTGGAGGAGGTCACCCGGGAACTGTACAACCGCGAGTTCCACGACGGGACCCTGACGGAGGCCTACGGCGAGTTCGCGGGCGGGACCGTCGAGGCGGTCCGCGAGGCGTTCCGCGAGCAGGGGATCGAGCGGGGCGCGTTCGGCACCATGTACGAGTTCTCCGAACCCGTGGTCTGCCGGTGTGGCGGCGACGTCGAGGTGGCCGAGCGCGAGACCTGGTTCCTTCGGTACGACGCCGAGGACTGGAAGGCGCTGGCCCGCCGGGCCGTCGAGCGCCTCGACGCCGTTCCCGGGAACACCCGCGAGGAGTACTACCACACCATCGACTGGCTGAACGAGTGGCCCTGCATCCGCAACTACGGGCTGGGCACCCGCCTGCCGTGGGACGAGGACTTCGTCATCGAACCGCTCTCGGACTCGACGATCTACATGGCCTACTACACGATCGCCCACCGCCTCTCGGAGGTTCCCGTCGAGGACCTCGACGACGACTTCTTCGACGCGCTCTTCTACGGGGCCGAGGCGGTCGAGGATCCCGACCCGCGCGCGCTCGACCTGCGCGAGGAGTGGGACTACTGGTATCCCGTCGACTACCGCTTCTCGGCGAACGACCTCATCTCGAACCACCTCACCTTCTATCTCTTCCACCACGCCGACCTCTTTCCCGAGCCCAAGTGGCCCGCGGGCATCGTCATCATGGGGATGGGACTGCTCGAAGGCGAGAAGATGTCCTCCTCGAAGGGCCACGTCGTCCTGCCGGACGCCGCCATCGACGAGTACGGCGCCGACACCGTGCGCTTTTTCCTGCTCAACTCCGCCGAGCCCTGGCAGGACTACGACTGGCGGTCCGAGGGGGTCGAGAGCGTCCGAAACCAACTGGAACGGTTCTGGAACCGGGCGGCGGCGGTGATCGCGGCCGCCGACGGCGAGGATCCCCTCGACCTGACCGTCGGCGTCCCAGACGACGTCTCGCTTCGCCACGAGGACCGCTGGCTCCTCTCGAAGCTCCAGGGGGCCGTCCGCGAGGTGACGGCGGCCATCGAGGGCGCCGAGACCCGGACCGCCTCCCAGGCGGCCTTCTACGGCGTCGAGGAGCACCTGAAGTGGTATCGCCGCCGGACCGAGGGCGACCGCGACCGGCCGGGCGCGCGGTACGTCCGCCGGCGCGTCCTCGAGACTCGCCTGCGCCTCCTGGCCCCCTTCGTCCCGTTTCTCGCCAACGAACTCCACGAGCGGCTGACGGGCGTTCCCGCCGAGGAGGTCCCCTGGCCCGACCCGGTCGAGACGCTCGTCGACCGCCGGACCGAGGTCGAGGAGGCGCGGGTCGAGCGCCTGATCGAGGACGTCCACGACATCGTCGACGTGACCGGCACCGATCCGGACGTGATCCGGGTGTACGTCGCCGCCGACTGGAAGCGCCGGGTCTTCGACGTCGTGGCCGACGTCGGTGACGACGCCGGGGCGGTCATGGGGGAGGCGATGGCCGACCCCGCCCTCCGCGAGCGCGGCGACGCGGTCAACGACCTCGTGGGGGACCTGATCGACCTGGTCCGCGGGGTCGACGACGGGACCGTCGAGGTCCTGCGCGAGGTCGACGAGCGGTCGATCTACGACCACGCCGTTCCGTTCCTCGCCCGGGAGTTCGACGCCGACGTCGAGGTGTACGCCGAGGACGAGGAGCCGCCGGACCCGGCCGACCGCGCCGGAAGCGCCGTCCCGTTCCGGCCGGCGGTCCACATCGAGTGAGGTCCCCCGGCGCGGCCCGCCGCGAGCGGTCGTCCGGTGGCGTCTCCCACCGCGTGTGGCCGTCCCGCGCGCTTATTCCGCCGAGCCCCCTAGTACGGCCATGGCTTCCGACGAGACGACCGCCGACGAGGAGGCGCCCGCCGAACCCCCGGAGGAGCCGGCACACCCGCTGACCCGGGCCTACCGGACGGTCACGCCGCCGTACGTCGGTCGCCCGGACGCGGAGATGAACACCGTCGGCTGGATGCTCTTTCTCGGCGTCGTCTTCCTGCTCTTCCCGTTGCTCCCGGTGATCCTGGTCGTCTGGCTGCTCTCGAAGCTCGTCGAAACCGTCGCCGGCAGGGGCCGGTCATAGATCAGTCGTCGAGTCCGAGCAGGTCGAACGGCGTCCCCGCCCCGTCGGCGCGCGCGTGCTCGTAGACGACGTGGGCCGCGGCGACGTCCTGGATGGCGAGGCCGGTCGAGTCGAAGACCGTGACGCCGTCCTCGTCGGTCCGGCCCGCGGCCGCGCCGGTGACGACCGCGCCGAGTTCGGCGTGGACGTCGTCGTCGGTCAGCACGCCCGCCCCGTAGGGGACGTTGATCTCCCCCGAGTGGGTACACTGGTCGTAGTCGTCGATGACGACCGTCGCGGCGAGCAACAGGTCGTCGGCGAGTTCGTGCTTGCCGGCGGCGTCGGCGCCCATCGCGTTGACGTGCGTGTGTGGCCCGACCATCCCCCGCTCGACGATGGGTTCCCGGACGGGCGTGGTGGTCGAGACCACGTCGCAGGCCGCGGCCTCCGCGACGCTCCCGGCGCGGACGTCGAACCGGTCCGCGTGGCGCGCGACGAACGCCGCGACGCGCTCTTCGTCCCGGTCGGCGACGACCACCGTCTCGACGTCGCGGACGGTGGCGATGGCCGCGAGCTGCGTGTGGGCCTGTGTGCCGGCGCCGACCAGGCCGAGGGAGGTCGCGTCCGGGACCGCCAGGTGGTCGGTGGCGACCGCCGCGGCCGCCCCCGTCCGCTTGGCGGTGAGCGTCGTCCCGTCCATCACCGCCAGGGGGAAGGCGGTCGCGGGATCCGAGTAGATCATCGTCCCCATCACCGTCGGCAGGTCGTGGCGCTCCGGGTTCTTCGGGTGGGAGTTGACCCACTTCACCCCGGCGGCGTCCCAGTCGCCGGCGTCGAGGTAGGCGGGCATCGACCGGAAGTCCCCGTCGTACCGGGGCAGGTCGACGTACGCCTTCGGCGGCATCGTGGCGTCGCCGCGCTCGTAGGCGGCGAAGGCCTCCTCGACCGCCCCGACGACCTCCGCCAGCGCGGCGTTCGCCTCGACCGCCTCGCCGTCGAGAAGTAGCGTCTGCATGCGCGTCACTCGGGCGCCGCCCCACATAATAACGGGTGCCACGCCGGACCGACGGTTCGCCCGAATTAACCCCGTTTAATCCGGCCCGAACCGCGGGAAATCGGGGTTCAGCGTCGCGGGCCTTGTGACGGTGGGACTCCCACTGCCGGACGTCGCATGACGCCGAACCGACTCGCCGCGCTCGCGCTGGTGGCACTGGTACTCGCCGCGGGGACGGCCGCCGCTGCCCCCGGCGCCGCACCGACCACCACGAGCGCACACGCACACGACGCACGGGACGATCATGCCACCGCGGCCGACGACGCCGCCGCGGCCGACCACGCCGGCGCGAACGCGTCGGGCGCGCACGCCCGCGACGGACGTGCGGTCGACGCCCCGGCCGGAGCCGCCAGCGCGGACGACGGTTCCGCCGCCGGACACGCCGCGACGGAGGGCGCCCGCGGCCCGCCGACCGACATGCCCGGGGCGGTTCCCGACCGCGTGCGCGAGATCCACCGCGCGATCCGGTCGTTCCTGGACGGAACTCTCGACGGATCGCTCGGCTCGGCCGTGAGCGCCGTCGTCGGTCCGGACGCGGCCGGATCGTCGGGCGCGAGCGCCGGCCGGTAGTCCCCCTCTTCGGCCCTCGATTCCGTCTTTCCCGACCGAAGCGAACGCGCCCCGTGGGACGAACGGACGCCACGACCGACGCGAAACCGCGAGGAGAAGAGCTCAGCGGGCGGTACGACGGGGGCGGGTGGTGCGCGCCGGGCGTCTCACATCGCGCCGCCCATGCCACCCATGCCGCCCATGCCGCCCATGCCGCCGCCGGGGGCGCCGCCCTCCTCGTCGTCGTCGCCGAGGTCGCCGGCGGCGATGATGTCGTCGATCTTGAGCACGAGGTTCGCCGCCTCGGCCGCGGAGGCGACCGCCTGCTCTTTGGCCTGGGCGGGTTCGATGACGCCGGCGTCGAACGTGTCGACGACCTCGCCGGTGAAGACGTCGAGGCCGGCGTGGACGTCGCCCTCCTCGTGGGCCGCCCGCAGGTCGACGAGGGTGTCGATGGAGTCGAGGCCGGCGTTCTCGGCGAGCACGCGGGGGACGAGTTCGACCGCGTCGGCGAACGCCTCGACGGCGAGCTGTTCGCGGCCGCTCACGCTGTCCGCGTAGTCGCGCAGGCGACCGGCGACCTCGACTTCCGTCGCCCCGCCGCCGGCGAGCACGCGCCCGTCCGCGGCGGTCGTCGAGACGACGTCGAGCGCGTCCTGGACCCCGCGTTCGAGTTCGTCGACGACCTGCTTGGTCGAGCCGTACAGCTGGAGGGTCACGCCGTGGGCGTCCTCCCCGCCCTCGACGACGAACAGCTCGTTGTCCTCGTCGCGTTCGACCGACCCGTGACCCAGGTCGTCCTCGGTCAGGCTCTTGAGGTCGGAGACGACGTGGCTGCCGGTGACCTCCTTCAGGAACTGGACGTCGGACTTCTTGACCCGGCGGACGGCGAGGATCCCCTCCTGTGCGAGGTAGTGGTGGGCGAGGTCGTCGATGCCCTTCTGACAGAAGACGACGTTCGCGCCGCTGTCGACGATCCGCTGGACCTTCTCCTTGATCTCCGCGTCCTCGCGGTCGAGAAAGCCCTGAAGCTGGCTCGGGTCGTCGATCGACACCGTCGTGTCGGTGTCGGCCTCGGTGATCTCGATCGGCTGGTTCAGCAGGAGGATCCGGGCGTCGTCGACGTCGACGGGCATGTCGTCGTTGACCGGATCCTTGTCGATCACCGCGCCGCGTACCAGCCTGGACGCCTCGGCCGACCGGCCGGTCTGTTTGTCGATGGAGACGAAGTCGAGGTCGACCACGGTCGAGCCGTCGTCGGCCTCGACGGTCACCTGCCGGACCGCGTCGACGATCAGTTCGGCCAGCAGTTCCTTGTTCACCTCGGCGCCCTTGCCCGTCATCGCGGTCTCGGCGACCTTGCGGAGGCGGTCCTCGTCGTCGGAGTCGACCGACTCGGCGACGTCGCCGACCTCCTCGCGGGCCCGCTCGCTCGCCATGTCGAACCCGCGGATGATCGCCGTCGGGTGGACGTCCTGGTCGAGGAGGTCCTCGGCCTCCTTCAGGAGTTCGCCGGCGATGGCGACGGCCGTCGTCGTCCCGTCGCCGGCCTCGTCCTCCTGGGTCTCGGCGACCTCGACGATCATCTCGGCCGTCGGGTTGTCGATGTCCATCTCCTGGAGGATGGTCACGCCGTCGTTCGTGACCGTCACGCTCCCCGTCGAACTGACGAGCATCTTGTCCATCCCCTTCGGGCCGAGCGTCGACCGGACGGCCTGGGCGACCGCCCGCGCCGCCGAGATGTTGTACTCCTGGGCGTCGCGGTCCTTGACGCGCTGGGCGTCCTCGCCCATGATGATCATCGGTTGCCCCTGCATCCGCTGGCGCTGGCTCATGGTCGTCCGTCGATTGTTTGTCCTTCTATATAAGCGGTGCGGAACGACGGCCGGCCGTCGTCGCCGGTCTGACGGCCGATTTCGGGCGGCATCGGGCCGACGGAGCGGTCGCGTCCCGGCGGCGCCTCCCACCCGTGACGCCCGTCACGCCGGCGGGGTCATCCGTCGGCGGGCTCCTTCCACCGGACGATGACGGTTCCGATCGCGAAGGCGTCTCGCGTCTCCGGATCGCGGGTGATCCGGAGGCGGTTCGATCCCTCCCGAAGCGAGGCGCCGGTGACGGTGTCCACCCAGTACTGCCAGCCGTCGCTCGGCGGAATGTCGAAGCCGCTCAGTGGCTCGTCGTTCACGTAGATCTCGTGGCCGTACTCCCCGACGTCGAACGCCTGGATGCCGACGCAGGGCTCCGTGGGATCGTCGGTCGGCACGTCGAACGCGTGGGTGGCCGTCTCGTCGCCCGCGTCGGTCGCCCAGTCGAGGTTGAGCTTCCGGCCGTCGGGCGACAGCTGGGCACCGACGTAGATCGTCGCGTAGTTCGCGCGGCGGGACACGGGCGTCCTTCGCGCGGCGCCGGAATAAACCCCGGCGACTCACTCCTCGACGGCGCCGGATTCCCCGGGACGGCCGGCGCCGAACTCGGGGAGGTCCTCGTCGGCGTCGAGCCGTTCGAGTTCCGCGGCGTACTGACGCTCGACCAACTGCTGGCGTTTGTTTCGTCCCTTCCGCTCGCGCCCCCGTTTCGTGTCAGGCATTATCTCACATGGTCGCTCTCCGGTGGCTTCAACCTTTCCCCGACCGGAACGTGACTGTTCAGATTAGAGTGATTCGGTTAGAGACACCTCGAAAGCCCCGCCTCGCTGGAGTCGGGGACCTCGCTGCGCGCGCTCCCTTTCGGTCGCGTGCTTGCGTCGGTCGCCTTCCTCCAGCGAGGCCCGGGAGCCGAGACCCCGGGGGCTTTCGAGGTGATCCCAGTTTTGCCGGCTTATCTGAACACTACCGACCGGAACATGAGTCATCAGGTACAAGTCAGTCCCCCCGAGTTGTACGGTCATGGCGGGGGATCGGTCCCGGGGAGCGGACGTCGTGCCGAGTTCCCCGCTCGTGGGGCTCCGCGACTGGCTTCTCGGGTCGCCGTTTCGCCTCCAGCTTCTGGTCGCCGCCGTCGTCGTGTTGACGGCCACCGGCGTCACGACGGGGGCCCTGGTACTGCTCGGCGGCGTGTCGCTCCACGGGCCGCCGGCCGGCGCCGCGTCGTCCCCGGCGGGCCGGCCGGCCAACCGGACGGCAACGCCGCCCCCGGCCACCACGACTCCGTCGGCCACCCCGTCGGCCACCCCGACGGCCACGCCGGCCGACGCCGTCGACGGCTACCGACCGGCGACGGTCCTCGGGGTGACGACCGGCGGCGTCGTCAGCGTCCGGTTCGACGACGGCCGCGTCAGACGGCTTCCCCTCGCGGCCGTCCGGGTGCCCGACGCCGCCGGGGACTCCCCGACGGCGTTCGACGGGGTACTGACCGGATCGACCGGCCGGGCGTGCCTGGGAACCCACGGCGCGCGCGCGACCGGGACGCTCGCGGACCGACTCGTGGGCGCCTCCGTCGGCGCCCGGGTCGTCCCCGACGGGACGGCCCCCGGGAACGTCGGCCTCCTCGTCCGGAACGGGGGGCGCGTCGTGAACCGCGACCTGGTCGAGCGAGGGAACGCCAGCGCGACCACGGCCCGGTACGCGGCCGAGATGGACGACGCCCGGGCGAACGGGCGGGGGCTCTGGGCGTGTGGCACGGTCGAACCCGGCCGCAGGCACGGCGACCTGCCGGCCACCGTCGACGTGACGCCCCCGCGAGCGGCCGACACCGGCGGTCTCCGGGTGGTGCGGATCCGTCCTAACCCGCCGGACGGGGCGCCGCTTTCCGACGAGACGATCACGCTCGAGAACACCGGCGACCGGACGGTGTCTCTCTCCGGGTGGACGCTCGGCGACGAGCGGGGAACCCGCCGGACCCTGCTCGCGCTCGCCACCCCCGAGGACAGGCGCCTCCAGCCGGGGGAACGGCTGGTCGTCCACACCGGCGCGGGCCCGCCGACCGCGGGCCACCTCTATCTCGACCATCCCAACGAGCTCTGGGGCGACGACGGGGGCGTCGTTCGGCTGGTCGACCGCCGTCGGGCGCCGCCCCGGACGGTCACGGTCCGGTACGGGGACGCCGTTTCGACCCCGTCCGACGACGCACGTGCAACCGACCTGCGACCTCCCTCGACGCCATGACCGACGTCCGTCGCCGCCGCCTGCTCTCGTCTCTCGGGGCGGGAGCGACCGCCGTCCTGGCCGGCTGTTCGGGCCTGTTCGTCCGGCCGGACTCCGGGACCGAGACCGGATCCACGCCGACGGAGACGCCGACGGCGACCGGAACGCCGACGCCGACCCCCACTCCATCGTCGGTCCACGACGCCGCCGTCGTCTCGGTCCCGAGCTTCGACCTCTCGCTCCGGTACCTGCCGGTGAGCGACGTGACGACGGCCGACGTCAGCCTCCGGGTCCGGAACGTCAGCGGCCGGGTGATCCGCCGCCTCGACCTCCGCGTCGACCTGGTCTACCGGCCCCGGACCGTCGATCGGACCGTCGCGGTCGACTACGTCGGTCGCCACTTCGGCGACGGGCTCGACGACGGCGCGGAGACGACGCTCGACTACGGGACGCGGTATCCGAACGACGGCCGGGCCGACGGCTCCTCCGATCCCGCCGACTTCGACCTCGTCTTCCGGATCCGCGGCGTCGAGTTCGTCTGACTCCGGATCAATACCCTTATCCTCTGACCGTCCGTTCAGCCGCCTCATGAGACGCATGGCGGCCACGGTCGTCGCCGGCCTCGTTTTGCTCTCGACCGTCGCGATTCCCGTCGCGGCGAACACGGTCGTCATCGGCGAGCCGGACCTCTCGGTCGCCTCGCCGACGGGCCCGGTCTCCGCGAGCCAGCAGACGTCGCTGACGGTCGTCCTGTCGAACGCCGGCGAGGCCCGGAAGGGGAGTCAGAACCACCCCGGCTACGAGTCGACGGTCACCACGGCCCGGAACGTGCGGGTCCGGATCCCCGAGTCCGAGATCGACGCGCCGATCGACGTGAAGACGGGGACGGTCTCGCTCGGAAAGCTCCCCTCCCCGGCCTCCCAGTCGCTCACGTTCGACCTGGAGGTCGGCCAGGTGAAGCCGGGGACCTACCGGATCCCGGTGGTCGTCGAGTATCAGTACGTCAGGACCGTCGCCTTCGACCAGTTCGAGCAACCGGAGTTCGTCGAGACCAGCGACACCCTCCGGACCCACGTCACGCTCCGCGTCGAGGATCGGCCCCAGTTCGCGGTCGTCTCGGAGGGGGCAAACCGGCTGTACGCGGGCGACACGGGTCGGCTCGCGTTCACCATCGAGAACACGGGGACGCGGACGGCCAACCGGACGGCGGTCCAGCTGACGTCGGGGGCGCCGGGCGTCTTCTTCGGCTCCCCGTCGAACCCCACGCGATCGACCAGCATCTTCGTCCCCTCGCTCGCCCCCGGCGAGACCCGGAACCTCTCGGCGAAGGTGGGCGCGACCCGCGACGTCACGTCCGGGGAGTACCCCGTGGAGGCGGCGATCACCTACCGGAACCGCAACGACGTGCCGGAGCAGGCCGACCCGCTCCGGATCGGCGTGACCGTCGGCCCCGAGCGCTCCTTTGCCCTCCGCGACGTGCGGACCGACTCGTTCCGGGTGGACCAACCCGAGGCCCACGTCCGCGCCCGGATCGTCAACACCGGCGCGGCGCCGGCACGCGACGTCGTCGTGCGGCTCCACCCGGACCAGGGGGGACCGGTGACGGCGACGAACGCCGAGACGGCGGTCGGCGACCTCGCGCCCGGCGAGAGCAAGCCCGTCAACTTCACCGTCGCCATCGCGTCGGACGCCGAGCCGGGCGTCAACAGCTTCCGGTTCGACGTGGACTACGAGAACGCCGCGGGCGACCTCCGGACGCTGGCCGAGCCCCTCCGGCAGTCGATCCGGATCCGCGAACAGCGCGACCCGTTCCGGGTCGTCGACGTCTCGACGAACGTCACGCCCGGCGGCACCGCCACCCTCGACGTGCGGCTCAGATACGTCGGCGACGGCCCCGTCTCGTCGACGGCCGCGAAGCTGTTCACCAGCGATCCGCTCTCGGCGCCGGACGACGGCGCCTACCTCGGCCGGATGACGCCCGGCGAGACGCGCACGGCGACGTTCCGGGTCTCGGCGTCCGGGAGCGCCCTCGTCAAGGCCTACGAGTCCTCGGTCGAGGTCCGCTACGACGAGGCCGACGGCGACACGCGCGTGACCGACGGACTGCCGATCGGGGTCCACGTCCACGAGCCGAGCGGCGGCCCACCCGTGGTGCCGATCGCCGTGGGGGTCGTCGCCGTGCTCGCCGCGGCCGGCTACCTGCTCTACCGGCGGAGGTAACCGGTCGTGCTCCGGGGCGTCTTCACCGCGGTCGGACGGCTCGTCGAGCGCCACACCCTGCTGACGCTCCTGTTTGCCGTGCTGGTGCTCGGCGCGGCGGTCGGCGGCGCCGCCCAGATCCGGAGCGTCACCGGCAACGAGGCGTTCACCGGCGACAACCCGACGCTCTCGCGGTTCCGGGACACGTTCGACCGGGGGACCGTCGCCGTCCTGGTGCGGGGTGACGTGACCGACCCGGAGACGATGCGGGCGATCGCCCGCTTCGACGACCGGATGTCGGCGGTCGACGACGTGACGACCGTCAGCAGTCCCGCCGATCGGGTCAGGGAGGCCTACGGGCGGATCCCCGGCTCCCGGCGCCGCATCGCCGCCGTGGTCGACGACCGGGGATACGTCTTCGTCACGGTCGTCCTCGATCCGGGCCTCTCCCAGGAGCAACAGCGGCCGATCTACCGCGACGCCGTGACGGCAAAGAGGTGGGCCGCGTTCCCCGCCGGGACGACCGTGACGGTCACCGGCCAGGCGGCCTTTTCCGCCCAGTTGAGCGCCGCCATCCAGCGGAGCACCCAGCAGCAACTGGGGCTGGCGGTCGGGCTGATGATCGTCGCGCTCTTTTTCCTCTTTCGCGGCGTCCGCCTCCGCCTCCTGCCGGTGGTCGCCGTCTTCGTCGGCGTGATCTACACGTTCGGCGCCATCGGCTACGCCGGCGTCCCGAACTCGACGCTCACGAGCGCCGTCTTCCCCATCCTCATCGGCCTCGGCATCGACTACTCCGTCCAGTTCCACCAGCGCTACGAGGAGGAACTGGCCAAGCGGCCGCCCCGCGAGGCGCTCCCTCGCGCGCTCGGCGGCATCGGCCCGGCGGTGTTCGTCGCCATGCTGGCCGCGGCGCTCGGCTTCGGCGCGACCTGGATCTCGACGCGGGACTCCCCGGCCTTCGTCTGGTTCGCCCAGACGTCGATCTTCGGCGTCATGCTGACGTTCGTCGCCGCGTTGATCGTCCTCGTCCCGATCCTCACCCTCCGGGCGCGCTGGCGCGACGGCCACGAGCGGCCGGACGAAACCGACGGAGCGGACGTGGCGTCCGACGGCGGCGTGCCCCCGGCCGACCCCGACGGCGGTCCCGGCCCCGGCCCCGGGCGCGGCGCCGAGGGCGCCGAGGACGACGTCGGCCCGA
>JBDGUC010000007.1:0-6656 GCA_042216285.1 Haloferacaceae archaeon | reverse complement strand
CCCGGCCCCGGCCCCGGGCGCGGCGCCGAGGGCGCCGAGGACGACGTCGGCCCGATGGGCCGGACGATCGGTCGCGCCGCCCGGGTCCTCGCCGCGAACCCGGTGCCCGTGCTGTTGTTCGCGCTCGTGCTGACCGGCGTGGGCTTTCAGGCCGGCACGCAACTCGACACGCTGGCCAACACCGAGAAGTTCATCCCCCAGGACCTGCCGGCGTACATCGACCTCCAGCAGTTCCGCTCGATCACCGGCGGGGGCACCGCGGTCCAGTACGACGTCCTCGTCTCGGGCCGCGGGCTCCGGGATCCGAAGACGTTGCGCTGGATGGAGCGGTTCCAGCGGACCGCCGCCGGCGTCCCCGGGGTCGAGGGAGTCCAGACGCCCGCCGACGTCGTCCGGCGGTACAACGGGGGGGAGATCCCGGAGACGCGGGCGGGCGTCGATCGCGCGCTGGCCCGAGCGCCGGCGACCCAGCGGCACCGCTTTTACGACGAGGGGTACGCCCACCTCGTCGTCGTCGGCCAGCAGGACATGACCACCGAGGAGACGCTGTCGCTGATCCACAACGTCCGGTCCGCCCTCCGGCTCAGCCGTCCCCCGCCGGGGGTCGACGCGGAACTGACCGGGACGACCGTCGTCTCGACGCCGTCGATCATCGACTCCATCAGGGGCCGAAACACGACGACGGCGCTCGGGTTCGCGTTCGTCCTGCTCGTCCTGTTCGCGTACTACCGCGATCCGGTCCGGACGATCGCCCCGCTGGTCCCGATGGCGTTCGTCGTCGGCTGGCAGAACCTCTACATGTTCGCCCTCGGGATCGAGGTGTCGCCGCTCGGCGCGTCGCTCGGCGCGCTGACCGTCGGGATCGGCGCCGAGTACACGATCATCGTGATGGAGCGCTACTACGAGGAGGTCGCCCGCGAGGGCGTCACGCCGCTCGACGCCGTCGAGACCGCCGCCGCCCGCGTCGGCAAGGCCATCACCGTCTCGGGGATGACGACCGTCTTCGGCTTCTCGGCGCTCGCCGCCTCGCCGTTCCCCATCATCTCCGACTTCGGCTTCCTCACCGTCGGAGTCATCTTCCTGACGCTCGTGGCCGCGACCACCACCCTCCCGCCGACGCTCATCGTCCTCGACCGCGCCGAGCGGGCGATCCGGGCTCGACTCGCCTGACTGCGCCGGGGAACTTTTGGTTCGACGTCTCCAACCCACGGGGGATGACCGACGCCCCGCCCGCGGACCGTCCACGCGGGCTCGTCGCCGACGTCGAGTCCGCCGACACCCCCGACGCCATCCGCACCGCCACCTACCGCGCGCTGTGCAAACACGGCTACTCGGAGACGACCATCCAGCACATCGCCGACGAGTTCGAGAAGAGCAAGTCGCTTCTCTACTACCATTACGAGGACAAGGACGAACTGCTCGCCGAGTTCATGCGCCACCTGCTCGACTGTCTGGCCGAGGAGTTGACCGTCGAGGAGGAAGACCCCTACGAGGCGCTTTGCACGCTCGTCGACCGACTCGTTCCCGTGCCCATGGATGGAGACGACCGCCGGTTCCGCCGGGTCCTCCTCGAGGTCCGGACCCGCGCCCCCTACGACGAGACCTACCGCGACCAGTTTCGCCGCTCGGACGAACTCATCCGCGGGGCGTTCGCCGACGTCATCGCCCGGGGAGTCGAGGAGGGCCGCTTTCGCGAGACGGATCCCGAGCGGGCGGCCGAGTTCGTCCACACCGCCCTGCTCGGCACGATGGAGCGCGGCGTGACGCTCGACGACCCCGAGGCGGTCGCCCGCACCCGCCGGACCCTCCTCGAGTACCTCGACCGGCACCTGCTCGTCGACGAGGGCTGCGTCCGCCGACTCGACCCCCTCGCCTGCCCTGCCCCGACCTCCGCGTCCGACCGCCACGCCCGTCGGGGCCGGGCCCCGACCCCCGCGGGGTCCCCGCCAGGGCGGACCGGGCGTGCGCCGCCCGGATCCCGCGTCGTCTCCACCCGATCGGCCAGAAGATTAAACAGGCTCTATATATCTACTTTTGACATGAAGGGACAGGGGGACGATCCGGGGGCGGAGCCCCGCTCGTTCGGCACCGCGTCGGCGCCGCGAGCGACGGAAATCGGGGTGATTCTGCGACGAGCGTGTCCGACGATCCTGCTGGTGCTGTCGGTCGTCGTGTCGTCGTTCGTACCGTTCGTGGCGTTCGCGGGACCGGTGGCGGCCGCCAGTCCCGCCCAGGTGACGCCCACGAACCCGGCCACCGGCGCGTCCACGACCCACCAGTGGGCGTTCGCCGTCGCCCCGGGCACGAGCGAGACGTTGCGGACGATCCGGCTGAACTACTCCGGGACGGGCGCGGACCTCTCGTCGGCCCGGCCGAAATCCGTGACGATCAACGGCTCGCCGGTGAGCGTGTCGGTGGGGTCACGGAGCGCGGGCGTCCTCGCCCTCTCGCTGGCGAACCCGCGGAGCCTCACCGGGTCGGAGCAGGTCCTCGTGAGCGGCCAGTCCATCGTGAACCCGTCGAGTGCGGGCACCTACTCCCCGACGGTCGAACTCGACAACGGATCGGGGACGTTCGCCACCTACAGCGATTCGCTGGGGATCGTCCGGGCCGGCTACGTCAACGGCACGGTGACCGACGGCTCCGGAAGCGCCCTGTCCGGCGCGTCGATCGTGGTGAAAAACCGGTCGACGCGGAACGTCGTCGCGAGCACCGTCACCGACGCGAACGGCAACTACTCGACGCACCTGCCCCCGGACACCTACCGGGTCGAGATCGACGCCAGTGGATACGGGGCCGTGACCCGCACCGTCACCGTCAGCGCGGGGGTGGAGAACACGACGGACGTGACGCTCCGGGAGGCCGGTCACGTCAACGGCACCGTCACCGACGGCGACGGCGCGGTGCGCGGCGCGTCGGTCGTCCTGGTCGATTCGAGCGGCGGAAGCTTCACCGACGTCGATCGGACGACGACCGACGCGAACGGCAACTACTCGCTCGCGGGGCCGACGGGCACGTACGACGTCGTCGTCCCGAGTCAGACCCACGAGTTTTACATACGGAGCGACGTCGGCGTCACCGCGGGCGCGACGACGACGCTCGACGTCGGGCTGACGAAGCTCCCCGGCGACGGAACGATCACCGGAACCGTCGAGGACGCCGACGGCAACCCCGTCACGCACGGCCGGATCTCCATCCACGACGACGGCTACCGCTACTACAACGACACGACGCTCGGCGGCTCCAGCACGTTCTCGCTTCGGGTGCCCGCCAGCACCTACCGGCTCACGGCGAACGCCGACGGCTTCCCGACGCGGCGGGTGACCGACGTCGACGTCACGGAGGGCGGAACCACCGACGTGACGGTGACGCTCTCGGAGCCGGGATACATCGCCGGGACGGTCACGAACGCGAGCGGGCCGGTTTCGGGGACGGTCGTCATCGCGGACAACGGCGACCAGTCCGCGGTGAACGTCACCGACGCGCAGGGGCGTTACAACCTCACGGTGGCGCCGGGCGACTACACGGTCTCGGTGTTCGGCAACGGTCAGGACGCGTCGAGCGCGTCGGTCACCGTCCGGCGCGGCGCGACGAACCGGACCGACTTCACGATGAAGACGACCGAGATCCTGGCCCAGAACGTCACGCTGACCGGCGGCCCCGGTGACGCGTCGAAGATCGGCGTGCGTACCGGGGTGCAGTTCGGCTTCCTCCAGGTCCAGCTCGTCAACACGAGCGCCAGGCCGGGCAGCGGGATCGGGAAACCGTCCGAACTGGAGTCGCTCGGGGTCGACGAGACCACCACGTTCGAGATCAACGTCACGGTGACGAACTTCACGGCCAACTCGCTCCTCTGGGGACTCCGGGACGCCGAGATGGAGACGAGTCCCAACGGGACGGTCCCGAACGCGACCGACGTCACGATCCGCGGCTCGCCGGTCAACCTCCAGGCGACGTTCTCGCAGGGCCAGCAGGTCGGCCCGCTGTTGCAAAAGGACCCCTCGGACGTCAACTGGCCGACCGGCCGGAAGGATCGGGCGGACGCGGGCTTCAACGACACCGTCTACGTCGGGGTGTTCGACCTCTCGTCCATGCCGGGATCGGTCAGAAACCGGCTGAACGGGATGAGCGTGACGACCAACGCCCAGCGGTTCTCCGTGCCGCAGGTCAAAAACGGCGCCCTCCGGGTCTGGGTGGCCGGGCCCCACACGACCGTCGACGGGGCCTCACACGACGGCTTCTATCAGGCGACGATCCCCGACGCCCAGCTCAACGAGTGGGGCGTCGACGACCCCGAGACCGATCTGAAGGCCCTCTACAAGGGTCAACAGCGGGACTTCAGCGTCACCGAGACGTCGGGCGGCGCCCGGATCCTCATCGACAACATCCACTACTCGGCGGGCTTCGTCGAGGTCGAACCCGACACCGGCGGCGGTGGGGGCGGTGGGGGCGGTGGGGGCGGTGGAGGCGGGTCGGGCACGTCGCCACGGCTCGTCGACGGTCAGGCGCGCGTCTCCTTCGGCGCCGGCTCCGACGTGCGACGCGTCGAGGTCATCAGCCCCGGGACGACCGGCGACCTGCACGTCCAGCCGCTCGGCGGACTGCCGGACGGCGTTCCCGGCCTGGACGGTCCGCTCGTCACGAGCGTGCGGATCGACGCGCCGGAGCCGGCGTCCGGAGCCGCGACCGTCCGGATCACGCTGTCGCAGGGCCTGCTCGACAGACACGTCCTGACGCCGTCGGAGATGGCGATCTGGCGGTACGACGCGGGCGGCGGCTGGGAGCGTCTGAACACCACGGCCACCGAGGTCGACGACGGCGTCGTCCTCGAGGCCCGGACGGACGGGTTCTCGGTGTTCGCGGTGGGGCGGTCCCCCGCCGACCGGACGGCGACGGCGACCCGGACGCCACGGGCCACCGCGACGGCCGCGACGGCCACGACGACCGCGGGACCCGCCGCGACGACCACGCAGACGTCTGTCGCCCCGACGACGGCCCGCCGGTCGACCCGCACGCGGTCGACTCCCTCGACGACCCCCACCGCGGGCGGCGGTCCCGGCGTCGGGCCGCTCGGGGCGCTCCTGGCGGTGGTGCTCGCGGCCGCGCTGGCGCTCCTGCGGGACTGACCACGTAGCGAGCGGAGGCCCACCCCTTCAGGGGTGGGAGGATGTCAACCGCAGGCGGGGACGCGCCGCGACCGTCACGTTCACGACGCCCCCGGTACTGTCCCTTGCTGATGCGAAGAGGGCTGCTCCGGGTGGCGACGATCGGGATGGGGCTGGTTTCGCTCGCGGCGTACGTGACGGCGGCGGTCGCGGCCTACCTGGTCCTCCGTGCCGTCTGGGCCACCCGGCCGCCGGCGCTGGTGAGCGTCCTCGTCCTGGTGGCCGCGACGCTCGCGAGCGGGTATCTCGGCTATCGGTTCGGCCCGGACCGTCTGCTGGCGACGATGCGGCTCACCCGGCTGACGCCCGGGCGTGCCCCGGGGCTCTTTCGGCACCTCGACCGGCTCTGCGGGGAGATGGGGATCGATCGCCCGCGCGTGTTCGTCTCCGACCTGGGCGAACCCAACGCCTTCTCGATGAGCAGTCCGCGGGGCGGGGTGGTCGTCCTCGACCTCTCTCTGTGTACGCTCCTGGCGGCCGACGAACTCGACGGGGTGCTCGCCCACGAACTCGCCCACCTGGAGAGCCACGACGGCCTGGTGCAACTGCTCGCGTTCGCCGGCCTGCAGACGGTCGTCCAGGTCCTGATGCTCGGCCTGGTCCCCGGCCTGCTCCTCTTTACCGGTCTCGCGAAGGCGGACGCGTGGTTCCGGGCGCGCCCGGGGGCGTGGTCGGACAGTTTCGCCTGGCGGCTCCGGGAACTCCTCGTCTCGTCCGTCCTCCTCGTCCCCGCGGTGGTCACGTTCCTGCTCCTGGCCCGGTCCCGGCGCCGGGAGTACGCCGCCGACGCGCGCGCGGCAGCGGTGACCGGCGATCCGGACGCCCTGGTGCGGGCCCTCCGGAAGATCGACGACGCCGCGGCGACCGAACTGACGCTTCGCTCCCTGTTCCCGGGAGAGGACGCCGAGGTCGACCCGCTCGCACGCCTGCTGGCGACCCATCCGGCGACGGACGACCGGATCGGACGCCTTCGGGCCCGCGCCGCCTGACGGGAACCGGCCGGTCGCATCGGGCCGGCGACCCGCGTGCCCGGCTCACGCCCCGTCGACGACGGCGACGGCCTCCCGACGGAACGCCGCCCCGTCCCACCGCCACGAGCCGAGGTACGGGTAGCCGTCGAGCGCACAGATCGCGTACGAGTATCCCGTCCACGTCGCCCGCTCGGCGTCCGTCTCGCTCGGCCCCGTGGGGCCGGTCGGGTGGCTGTGGTAGAAGCCGACCACCTCCCGGCCGTCGGCCCCGATCGCCTCCAGGATCGCCAGCAGGTCCTCGGGATCGATCCGGTACCGGGTCGCGGGCGTCGCGGCGGCGTTCGCCGCGGGATGCTCGTCGACGACGCGGCTCTCCTCGGCGCCGTAGTCGCCCGCGAGGACGCCACACACCTCGACGTCGGCGCCCCGCGCCCGGTGGACGATTTCGTCGTAGACCCGGCGGGGAAGCGTCAGCATGCGCGGACGGGCGCCGACGCCGCGGGATCCGCCGCCGGTCGCG
>JBDGUC010000014.1:0-45196 GCA_042216285.1 Haloferacaceae archaeon | reverse complement strand
TCATTAATTCTTGTGTCGGGGGAGAGCGCGATCCGGCGGACGTCCCCGGCCGCGAGGTGACCGCCGGCAGCCAGTCGTGGCGGGGGTTTTTCGCGGTCGCCCGACCCACGTGAGCCGGGGATGACCGACCTGCGCCGACACCAGCTGACGAACGTGGCCCTGTTCGTCGGTGGCGTCGGGATCGCGTTCGCGTTCGAGGCCGTCGGAACGAACGTCGGCCTGTTCAGACACCGGATGCGACCGCAGATCGCGTCCGTGCCGGTGACGATCCTGCTCGCGTGGCCGTCGGTGGTATACGTCGCGTATCGGATCGCCCGTCTCGTCACGCCCGCGGCCGTCCCGGCGGCGGCACTCGCGGCCGCGATCGCCACGGCGGGGGACGCGCTGGTCGACCCGGCGATGGTCGAACGGGGGGCGTGGGAGTACCCCGAGACGGCGGTCTCGCACCCGCGTTTCCGCGGGGTCCCGTGGTGGAACTTCGCCGGGTGGCTGGTGATCGTGTTCGTGACGGCGCTCCTCCCCGCGTTCGTCGCCGGGTAGCCGACCCGCTCCCGACCGGCCGTCACGCGCCGGGGCGCGCCGAGGCTCGACCGGTTCGAGCGAAGGGGAAGCCTCAAACCGCGTCGTGGCGGTCGTCCGTCGTGGACGCCTCCGACGCGATCGTGGACGCGATCTTCGGCGCGGACGCCGACGTGGTGGGCGACCGGCGCTTTCGTGCCCTGCTCGTGGCCTCGGCCGTCTCCCCGCTGGGGACCGCGATCGTCTCCCCGCTGCTCGACGCGCTGACCGGCCCGTTCGGCGTGACGGAGGCGCGGATCGGCCTGCTGGTCGCCGCCTTCACCGCCCCATCGATCGTCGCCATCCCGGTGGTCGGCGTCCTCTCGGACCGGGTGGGCCGCAAACCGGTGCTCGTGACCGGCCTGACCGTCTTCGGCCTGACGGGACTCGCCGTCGCGCTGACGACCGACTTCCGGGTCGCGCTGGCGCTCCGCCTCCTCCAGGGACTGGGCTACTGCGGGATCGGACCGGTGCTCATCACCGCCGTCGGCGACCTCTACGCGGGCGAGCGCGAGGCAACGGCCCAGGGGGCGCGCTTCACGGCCGTCGGTCTCTCGCTCTCGGTCGCGCCGCTCGCCGCCGGACTGCTCGCCGGCCTCGCCTGGCAGTACCCGTTCCTGCTCTACGGCCTCGCCCTGCTCGCGGCGGCGGTCGTCGCCGTCTCCTTCGAGGAACCGGACGGGACCGACGACGACGGACGAGCGGGGCTGTGGGGGGCGGCGGCGCTTCTCGCCCGCCCCCGCGTCGCGGTGACGCTCGTCGGCCGCGCGGTCCCATCGTTCGTCTGGTTCGCCTTCCTCACCGACGCCTCCATCGTGGTTCGCCTGCTCGGCGGGTCGGCCGCGACGGCGGGCGTCGTCGTCGCGGTCGCCAGCCTCGGCTCCGCGGTCGGCGCGACGCAGGTCGGGCGGCTGACGGCCGCGGTCGGCGGCCGCCGCCTCCCGCTCCTGGGGGCCGGCACGGCGGCGGCAGTCGGTCTCGCCGGCGTCGCGCTCGCCCCGTCGGTCCCGCTCGCGGCGCTCGGCGCCGTGGCCGTCGGCGCCGGCTTCGGCGTCTCGATCACGCTCTACCGGAGCGAGATGACCCGTCTGGCCCCCGCGCGGCGCCGCGGGAGCCTGGTCAGCGTCGGCGAGTCGGTCGGCCGCCTCGGGTCGACGGCCGCGCCAGTCGTCGCCGGGACCCTCGTCGTCCTCGCCCGCCCGACCCTGGGTTTCGACGGGGCCGTCCGCGCGGCCCTCCTCGCCGTGACCGCCGGCGCACTCGTCGTCGGGACCGTCTGCGTGCTCGCCGCCACCCGACTCCCGCCACCCCCCGACGCCCCGGCGGCCGACTGAGCGGACGACCGACACGCCGACCGACGATCGGTCGATATATCCCGGCCGCCCCGCTCGGGGGCGACATGAGCGACCGTCTGGGGAAGGTCAATCCGGACTTCCTCGCGAGCCACGTCTTCCCCCGACTCGGCGCCGAGCGGGACGACGTGGCGATCGGCCCTGCCGACGGCGTCGACTTCGGCGTGATCACCGTCGGCGACACGGCCCTGGCGCTGGCGACCGATCCCCTCTCGATGGTGCCGGCCCTCGGGTTCGAGCGGGCCGGCCGCTTCGCGTTCGAGTTCGTCCTCGCGGACGTGGCCGTCTCCGGACTGGCGCCAGCCCACCTCGCGGTCTGTCTGACGCTCCCGCCCGAGACGACCGACGCGGAGTTCGCGGCCTTCTGGGACGCCCTCGACCGGGAGGCGAGCGACCTCGGCGTGCGCGTCGTGACCGGCCACACCGCGCGCTACGAGGGGTGTTCCTACCCCTGGGTGGGCGCGGCGACGGCCGTCGCCGCCGGCGACCCCGCCGACCTGGTCAGGCCGGACGGCGCCCGGCCGGGCGACGACCTGCTGGTCACCCGGGGACCGGCCGTCGAGGCGACTGGCCTGCTCGCGACGCTGTTTCCCGACGCGGTCGACCTCCCCGCCGACGTCCTCGAAACGGCGGCCGAGCGCCTGGACGAGACGCGTTGCGTCCGCGACGCCCTGACGGCCGCGGCGGCCGGGCCGGTCCACGCGATGCACGACGCCACCGAGGGCGGTCTCGCCGGCGCGCTGAACGAGATGGCCGCGAGCGCGGGCGTCCGCTTCGACGTCGAGGGCGACGCGGTACCCGTCCGCCCCGGCGTGATCGCCTTCTGTGACGCCGTCGGGATGGACCCGTGGGCGGCGACCACGGGAGGAACGCTCGTCCTCGCCGTCGATCCCGCCGGGACCGACGCGGTGCTCGCCGCCCTGCGCGACCGGGGGACGCCGGTCGCCCGCGTCGGGCGCGTCCGGACGGGCGAGGGGGTCTACCTCGACGGCGAGGCGCTCTCCCGGCCCGAACGCGATCCGTCCTGGGAGGTCTTCGAACGGCTCGCGGCGGAAAGCGAGCGGGGGTGAGGACCGTGGTGGCTTCGGAGGTCCGTCCGTCTCACTCGACGTCCCGGCGGACGGCGATCCGAAACCAGGGACAGAGCCGCAGTTGGCGGTACTGCTCGGGATGGTCGTGGAGACGGTCGTAATCGACCCACAGCAGACCGGCGATTTCCGAGTCGTCGGGGGCGACCGTCACGTCGTCGAGCGTGACCTTGAGGACGGCACAGACCTCCCACTCCAGGCCGGCGTTCTCGTAGTAGCGCTTGTACTCGAACCGGTCGGTGACCCGGAGGTCGTCGTACTGGCCGGGCGCGACGCCGAGTTCCTCGTCGAGGCGCCGACGGGCGGCGTCGACCTGGGACTGGCCATCGACGGGGTGGGAGGCGACCGTGCCGTCCCAGTGGGTGTCCCAGAGGCGCTTCCCGGGGGCCCGCCTGGCGAGCAGGAGGCGGTCGCTGCGGTCGAAGACCAGACAGGTGAACGCCCGGTGGCGTACCCCGTCGCCGGTGTGGGCGTCGAGGCGGTTGACGGTGCCGAGCGCGTTGTCCTCGGAATCGACCCGGACGACGGTCTGCCGGGCGTTCTCGTGGGCGTCGTCCCCGGCGCTCTCCCCTGCGACCCCGTCCCCGTCTCCCGCCGCGTCGTCGCGTGCGTTCATATGCCGGTGGAGACGACCACCACCGTCAAGGACCCTTCGGTGCGGCCCTAGCCGATGCGCTCGTCGAGGATGAGGCGGGTCTTGGTGCTTCGCACCTCGTCGAGTTCTCGGGCCTGGGTGATGAGGTCGTTGAGGGCGTCGGTGTCGACGGCGTCGGCCACGAGGACCACGTCCTCCTCGCCGGAGACCTGCCAGACGAAGTCGACCTCGGCCCACTCGGCCATCGCCTCGGAGACGCGGGCGGTGTCGACGTCCACCGCCACCGACACCTCGATCATCGCCTTCACGTTGCCGGTGCGCGTCGCCACGGTGAACCGCTCGATGATCCCCTCGTCGTGCATCCGCTCGACCCGGTTGCGGATCGTCCCCTCGGAGGTGCCGACCCGCTCTGCGATCTCGGTGTAGGGGATCCGGGCGTCCCGCCGGAGGATGCCGAGGATCCGCCGGTCCAGGTCGTCCATGGGCGACCTTCGGCGGCCGATCCCTTACCCGTTACGAATTTCGTAACGCGACTTCGAAAGCAAGGCTTATTGTGGCCAGAATATTGTGCTTCTCGTAATGTCGGACGCCTACCTGGCGCTGGAGGACAGCCGCGTCGTCGAGGCGCGTGGTCGCGCTCCGGGCCAAACGCGTGGCGAACTGGTGTTCACGACCGCCTACACCGGCTACGAGGAGAGCCTGACCGATCCCTCCTACGAGGAGCAGGTGCTCACCTTCTCGTACCCCCTGATCGGGAACTACGGCGTCCGACCCGAGCGGTTCGAGTCCGACCGCATCCACCCCCGGGCGGCGGTCGCCCGGGAGTTGACCGACGAGGTGGTCGGGTGGCTCGACGAGGAGGAGGTGCCCGCGGTCGACCACCTCGACACGCGCGACCTGGTCACCTCGATCCGCGAGCAGGGGGCGATGAAGTGTGGCATCGCCGTCGGCGACGGCGCGACCCCCGACGACGCGCGGGCCGAACTCGACTCGTGTGTGGGGATGAGCGACCACGTGGACATCGGCGCGCAGGTGAGCGTGAGCGGGTCGCGGACCTACGGGGACGGCGACGTGGACGTGGCGCTGATCGACTGCGGCGCGAAGGGGTCGATCCGGAAATCGCTCCTCGACCGTGACGCCACCGTCCACGTCCTGCCCTACGACGCGACGCCCGCCGACGTGTCGGCGCTCGACCCGGACGTGCTCTTCGTCTCGAACGGCCCCGGCGACCCGGAGAACTTCGAGGCCGCCGAGGCGCTCGTCGACGAGTTCGTCGGCGACCTCCCGGTCGCGGGCATCTGTCTGGGCCAGCAGGTCGTCGCCAACGCGCTCGGCGGCGCGACCGACAAGATGGAGTTCGGCCACCGCGGCGTCAACCAGCCGGTGCGCGACCTCGACTCCGACCTGGTCGTGATGACGACCCAGAACCACGGCTACACGGTCGTCGACCCCGGCGACGAACTCGACGTGACGCAGGTGAACGTCAACGACGACACCGCGGAGGGACTGGAGAGCGCGGAACTCGGGGTACTCACCAGGCAGTACCACCCCGAGGCCCACCCCGGCCCCCACGACTCGCTCGACTTCTTCGACGACGTGCTGGCGATGGGCGAGACCGAGCCCCGTCGGGTGCTGAGCAGGTAGCCGGGCGGGGGGACCGGCGAGCGGGGGCGCGGATCGGCCACGAACGGCGCCGTCGGCCGGTTCGGCACCTTTTTGTCGGCGTTCGCGCTACGACGGCCCATGGTCACGGTGCGGGCGCCGGCCACCAGCGCCAACCTCGGGAGCGGCTACGACGTGTTCGGGGTCGCTCTCGGCCGGCCGGCCGACGTGGTCCGCGTCGAGCGGGCCGACCGCACCACCATCGAGGTGACCGGCGTCGGGAGCGAGTTCGTCCCCGAGGATCCGAAGGGAAACACCGTCGGGGCGGTCGCGGAGGCGCTGGAGGCGCCCGCCCACATCCGGATCGACAAGGGCGTCAGACCCTCCTCGGGGCTGGGATCCTCGGCGGCCAGCGCGGCGGCGGCCGCGGTCGCCCTCAACGAACTCTACGACCGCGGCCTCTCCCGGCGGGAACTCGTCCCGATCGCCGGCGAGGGCGAGGCCGTCGTCTCCGGTGCGGTCCACGTCGACAACGTGGCACCGGCACTTCTGGGGGGATTCACCGTCGCCGCCGAGGGGGGCGTCACCGCCGTGCGCTCCCGCGTCCCCCTGGTGGCGTGTCTCCCCGAGATCGCCGTCTCGACCCGCGACGCCCGCGAGGTCGTCCCCGAGGGCGCCCGGATGGAGGAGGTCGTCCACACCGTCGGCCGCGCGGCCACGCTCGCGGTCGGGATGTGCCGGAGCGATCCCGCCCTGGTCGGCGCCGGAATGCACGACCGGATCGTCACCCCCGAACGCGCCGCGCTCATCACCGGCTACGAGTCCGTCCGGGACGCCGCCCTCGACGCCGGCGCGACGGGCGTGACCGTCAGCGGCGCCGGCCCGGCCGTCCTCGCGGCCTGCCGGCACGGGGCCCGCCGACCCGTCGCCAGCGCCATGCTCGACGCGTTCCGGGACGCCGGCGTCGAAGCGCGGGCCTACCAGACGGAGATCGGCGACGGGGCGACGCTGTACTGACCGGAAGACCGGAGCGTCGGACGGGGACGGTCGGGATGCGTCGGACCGGTGTCCTCGCCCCGACGCCGAGCGCCGTGGTCGGCGGAACGGCGACGGGACGCGGGTAGGCAAAAGGCCGATCTCAGCTAGGAAACCGCTCATCCCGATCGCACCGATCAGTACCGCCCACGTCCGGACAGGGTGCCCCTCACAGGGTGCAACGTGCCGTGAAAGCGGGTGGTCCCCCGGCCGTCATCACCGCGGGCCTCGGCATCGGTGCGACCGGCGTCGCCGGCCCGGGGATCGAGACGAAAACGGATCCGATCGCGAGCGGGGCCGCGCAGGCCGTGGGGGTCGATCCCGGACCGGGACCGGTCGTGCTGGTGGTCGTCGCCGTCCTCGTCCTGGCCGTGGCCCTCGTCGTTCCCGGACTGTTCGAGGACCGGCGGTACTAGAACGGCCTCGCCGTGACGGGATCGACGCCAGTGGACGGCCGTCAGACCCCGCGCCCCTGCAGGCGCTCGCCCTCGTCCATCTCGGCGTTCGACTGGCCCTTCATCCCGCGGCCGACGTCCGTGGCGATCTCGGCGAGCGCCTCGGGGTCGTCCCAGTCGTTGACCGCCTCGACGATCGCCGTCCCCATCGCCTCGGGGTTCTCGGCGCCGAAGATGCCCGACCCGACGAAGATGCCGTCGCAGTCGTGGTGCATCATCAGCGCGGCGTCGGCCGGGGTGGCGATGCCGCCGGCGGCGAAGTTGACGACCGGCAGGCGGCCGCGGTCGGCGGTCTCGTGGACCAGCGCCGCCGGCGCCTCGTGCTCGCGGGCCCAGCGCTCGCGCTCCTCGTGGTTCATCCCCGAGAGCGTCCGGATCGCGCTCTTGATCGCGCGCTGGTGGCTCACGGCCTGGTTCACGTCGCCGGTGCCGGCCTCCCCCTTGGTGCGGATCATCGCCGCGCCCTCGTCGATCCGCCGGAGCGCCTCGCCGAGGTCCCGCGCGCCACAGACGAACGGGGCGGTGAACTCGCGCTTGTCGACGTGGAACTCGTCGTCCGCGGGGGTCAACACCTCGGACTCGTCGATCATGTCGACGCCCAGCGCCTCCAGGATCTCGGCCTCCTTGGTGTGGCCGATCCGGGCCTTGCCCATCACCGGGATCGACACCTCGTCGATGATCGCCTCGACGTTCGCCGGATCGGGCATCCGGGCGACGCCACCGCGCTTGCGGATGTCCGCCGGAACCGCTTCCAGGGCCATCACCGCCACGGCGCCCGCGTCCTCGGCGATCCGGGCCTGCTCGCGGGTCACCACGTCCATGATGACCCCGCCCTTCTGCATCTGCGCGAACCCGCGCTTGACGAGGTCGGTTCCCCGCCGCAACTCCTCCAGGTCGGTCATGGCCCCACCGACGGGGCCGACGCACTTGAGCGTGTCCGAACCGTCCGGTTTCGCTGGCGTGCTCCACCCGGTAGACGGACGACTGCGAGGTGCGGAGACTCGCTCCCGGACGAGACGTGGGCCGGGGCGCTTCCCGACGCGTTCCGACCCCACGGCCGAATCGCCACCCCTATCTTCCCGCCGCCACTTCCGTCGGTCATGTCGGGGGAGGCCGGCGTCGTCCGTCGGCTCGTCGGGAGCGACGGGCTCCCCCCGCGGGGGGACCTCCCCCGGTGGCTCGCCCCGCTCCCGGCGTGGCTCGAAAACCTGGGGCTCAACCTCGCCGCCCTCGTCGTCGTCATCAACCTCGTCGGCACGGCCTTCGGCTTCTGGTACTACCGCTTCCAGTTCGCGGCCGAACCCCTCCTGATCTGGCCGCTCGTCCCGGACAGTCCGATGGCGACGCTGTTCGTCGCGCTGTCGCTCTCGGCCTGGCTGGCCGGGCGCTCGAACGAGTATCTGAACGCGCTCGCCTTCTTCGGCTGCTGGAAGCTCGGCCTGTGGACGCCGTTCGTCCTCCTGGTCTTTGCCCCCGGCTTCCTGGCGGTCACGCCGCTCCCGCTGTACGCGTTCCTGGTCACCAGCCACCTCGCGATGGCCGTGGAGGCGTTCGTCATCCACCGCTACTCCGACTTTCCGGTCCGCGGCGTCGCCGTCGCCGTCGCCTGGTACGGCCTCAACGACGTGGTGGACTACTTCGTTCCGGTCGTCGGCACGCCCCACCACACGCTCCTGCCGGCCCAGCGCATCGTCGACGGCCGGATCACCCACGTCACCCCCGACCACCGGATCGCGGCCGCCGCCGCCGTCGTGCTGACGATCACGGCCACGTTCCTCGCGCTCGCGACCCGCGTGAAGACGCTCGAAGCCCGCGGGTGACTCCGTCCCCCGATCGTGGCGTCGGCCGAAAGACCGGCGACGGGACGCCCCACGCTTATCCTCCGCCCGACCCTACCGCCGGCATGGCTCTCTACGATCGTCTGGCGGACCTCCCGCTGGTCGTCGAGCGCGAGTCGCGCACGCGCCGGGAACGGGACACCTCCTCGGGGTTCACCCGCGTCACGACCGTCGTCTCGCTGGCCGGCGACGGGGAGACCGGGCGCGGCGAGGACGTGACCTACGACGCGCCCGACCACGAGCGCCTCGCCGCGGCGCCGGCGTTCGACCTCGCCGGCGAGTACACCCTCGACGGATTCTCCGGGCGACTGGACGACCTCGACCTCTTTCCCGACCCGCCGGAACGGGAGGTGAGCCGCCACTACCGGCGGTGGGCCTACGAGAGCGCGGCGCTCGACCTGGCGCTCCGACAGGCCGACGCCGACCTCGCGACCGCACTCGACCGCGAGCGCGACCCCGTCAGGTTCGTCGCCAGCACCCGGCTCGGAGGCGACGACGAGCCGCCGACCGCGGACCGGGTCCACGCCCTGCTGGACCGGAACCCGGACCTCGAACTGAAACTCGACCCGACCGCCGGCTGGACCGACGACCTCGTGGCGGACCTCGCCGCGACGGCCGCCGTGTGCATCCTCGATCTGAAGGGTCAGTACCACGGGACGAGCGTGGACCAGGACCCGGATCCGGCGCTCTACGAGCGGGTGATCGAGGGCTTTCCCGACGCCGTGATCGAGGATCCCGCGCTGACCGACGAGACGCGGTCGCTGGTGGAGGCGGCCGCCGACCGGATCTCGTGGGACGCGCCGATCACCGGCCTCGAATCGGTGCGGGACCTCCCCTTCGAGCCGCGGTGGCTCAACGTCAAGCCCTCGCGCTTCGGCACCGTCTCGTCGCTCCTCGAGACGATCGAGTGGGCCGAGGACGCCGGCGTGACCATGTACGGCGGCGGCCAGTTCGAACTCGACGTGGGACGCGAGCACGTCCAGACGCTCGCGGCGACGTTCTACCCCGACGGGCCCAACGACGTGGCGCCGGGCGTCTACAACGATCCGGAGGTGCCGGACGACCCGCCCCGGAGCCCGCTCGTCCCGTCCGACGACGCCCGGGGGCTGGCGTTCTGACCTCGCCCGTCGTCGCCGGCGACCGGCCCTCGTCCGTCCCCCGCTATTCGAGGTTCGCCGACGCCACGGGCTCGGAGCCGGCGTGGGCGCGGACCCACAGCTCCCCGATGCGCGAGAGTCGCGTCCGGTAGGACTTGCCGTGTTTCTCCTGCTCGACGTACCCCTTCCCGCCGGGGCCGAGCCGGTCGACGTTGTAGATGACCTTCGAGCGGAAGCTGTCGGTGTACTCCTCGTTCAGTTCGGCGGCGAGGGCCTCCGCGAGTTCGGAGACGGACTCGAACTCGCCGTGCTCGCCGAGTTCGAACAGGATGACCTCCTCGAAGGGCTTGACGTTCGAGAACGAGGCGACCGGAAGCTCGACGATGTGGTCGTCGCCGATGCGCTTGGCGCCGACCGTGGTGCCGCGCTCGTCGAACTCCGTCAGGACGCCCTCGGTGTCGTCGAGTCGGGCGGCGAGTCGGTCGCGGTCCACCGAGACGGTCACGCGGCCGTCGCGCTCGCCGGCCGCGTCCCCGGCGTCGGCCGCCTCCAGCAGGTCCGCGAGCAGGTCGCGCGTCGAGCGCAACGCGGTGACGAGGTCGGTTTCGAGATACTTCTCGGGGGCCGTGTAGTAGGTGTGGACCCGGTCGCGGTCGTCCTGGCGCTCGACCATGAGCGAGTGGGCGGCGGTGGCAAAGGCAAAGGAGACGGGGCGGGGCATCGAGGAGACGTTGACCCAGACCTCGCCGTCCTCGGAGGCGTCCAGCGTCTCGTTGACGAGATCGTAGGCCTGCTCGAAGGCCGCGTCGTAGTCGTAGACGTCGGCGACGATGACCCGCTCGGTCTCGGCGCCGAGCAGGTTGCGGAAGTCGGCCTCCAGTTTGTTCGAGATGTCCCGCGAGTACTCGACGTTCTCCTCGCTTCCCATCGCGCCCTCCAGCAGGATGACGCGGTCCACGTCGAACTGGTCGCGGATGAGGGGGGCGATGAGCCGGTCGTAGTCGAAGCCGACCAGGACGATGTGGGTCTGCATATCCGGTCTACCGCGCGGGGCCGCAAAGAACCCACCGGGGTGGCCCGTTCTCGCCGCCGGCACGTGCCGGGGGGCTATCCGACGACGCCGAGGGCGAGGGCGCCGAAGTAACCGCCAAGCGCCAGGCAGGCGACGCCCAGCAGCCGGACGATCCACCGCGCCCGATCGGGGACGGACGTCGTGCCGTACTCGCCGCCGCGGTCGGAGGGGATGCGACCGGCGGCGTGGATCCGGACGACGGTCCCGGGAGACGCGACCGACAGCGCGCCGAGGCCGATCCCGAGGACGGCCGCAAGGAGCGTTCGGGGATCGGACACGGTCTCACCCCCGCAGGCGCTCGATGCGCTTCTCGACCGGCGGGTGGGACGCGAACAGGCGCGCGAGGCCGCTGCCGTCGCCGAAGATGCACAGCGCGTTCACCCGCTCGTCGACCGCCGATTCCCGGGCGCGCTCGTTCCCCCGGCCGATCTTTTCGAGGGCCCGGGCGAGCGGTTCGCCGCCGCCGATCGTGGCGGCGGCGTCGGCGTCGGCGACGTACTCGCGGTACCGGGAGATGGCGAAGACGAACAGCATCACCAGCATCTGGGTGACCTGTCCGACGACGATGGCGAGAAAGAAGTCCGCGAGACCCTCGTCGCCGGTGAGCAGGACGACCCACTCGGCGACGATGGCGACGATCGAGGCGACCCCCTGGCCGAGCACCATCATCACCACGTCGCGGTTCCGGACGTGGGCGAGTTCGTGAGCGAGGACGCCCTCGACCTCGTCGGTCTCCAGCGTCCGGAGGAGTTCCTCGGAGACCACCACCGTCCCGGCGCCCTTGCGCCCGACGGCGAAGGCGTTCGGGACGCCCATCCGGGCGATCATGAGACGTGGTTTCTCGATGCCCATGTCGTCCGCGAGCGATTCGACCAGCCGGTGGACCTCCGGGGCGCGATCCTCGGACAGGTCCTCGGCGCCGACGCTCCGGAGCGCGGCCCACTTGCCGACCTTGTACTGGACGCCGACGAACGCGACGGTTCCGAGCAGTACGAGCGGGAGCGACCACCCGAAGACGCCCATCACCACGACGGTGGCGACGGCGTAGAACGCGAACAGGATCGATCCGACCATCGCCATCCGGGCCTTCAGGCCGAGGTGGCGCATACGCCGGGATATCGGCGCGCCGACACTAAGGTCCGGCGGTTTTCGACCCGACCGGCGTCATCCGACCCGGAAGGAGTAGTCGAGGGCGTCGGCGGAGTGGGTCAGACCCCCCATCGAGATCACGTCCACGCCCGTCGCGGCGTACTCCGGGACGTCGGCCAGGGTGATGCCGCCGGACGCCTCCGCGGTCACGTGTGGCGCGCGCTCGCGGAGGCGCTCGACGGCCTCGGCGGTCGTCGCCGGAGACATGTTGTCGAGCAGGACGACGTCGGCACCGGCGGCCGCCGCCCGGGGGGCGTCTGCCGGGTCCTCGACCTCGACTTCCACCTTCGTGGCGAACGACGCCCGCTCGCGGAACCGCCGGACGGCGGCTTCGAGGCCGAGTTCGGCGACGTGGTTGTCCTTGACCATCACCATATGCGAGAGGTCGAGGCGGTGGGTGTCGCCGCCGGCGGCGGCGACGGCGCGCTTCTCGACCCCCCGCAGGCCGGGCGTCGTCTTCCGCGTGCCGGCGACGACCACGTCGTCGGCCACCTCGCGGGCGGCGTCGACCGCCCGCCGGGTCCGGGTGGCGACGCCGGAGGCGTGGCCGGCGACGTTCACCGCGACCCGCTCGCCGCGCAACACCGCCCGGGCCGGGCCGGCGACCGCCAGGACGGCCTCGCCGGCGTCGATCCGGTCGCCGGCCGCGACGCGGCGCTCGACGTCGACGTCCAGATACTCGAAAACCGCGCTGGCAGCGTCGAGGCCCGCGGCGACGCCGTCCTCGGTCGCCACCAACCGTCCGGTCGTCTCGCCGGGAACGTCGTTGGTCACGTCGTGGTGGCCGAGGTCCTCGCGGAGCCACCGCTCGACCTGCGCGTCGGTGATCATCGGTCGGCGGCCGTGCCCCCGTCAGCACCGCCGTCGGCGGCGGCCCGCAGGTGGTGACAGCCGGCGGACTCGTCGTTCTCCGCGGCCTGGCGCGCGATCAACAGCGCCGTCACCGTGGCCGCCCGCAGTTCGTACAGCGACCGCGAGGTCCGCGTCCGGACGTACGCGTCGACCTCGCCCTTCAGTCGGCGGACGACGCCGAGCGCCCGGCGCAGGTCGTCGGGGTCGCGCTCCAGGCCGACGTGCTCGCCCATCACGCGCTGGAGGCGATCGAACTTCCCCCGGGCGAACGACGCCGGGAGGGCGGGGTCGCTGTCGAGCAGGTCCGGCGCCTCGACGTCGGTCCGTGGCTCGTGGCCCGCGGCGTCGGCGCCGGCGCGCCGTCCCCAGACCAGTCCCTCGAGCAGCGACGTGGAGGCCAGCCGGTTTGCCCCGTGGACGCCCGTGCGGGCACACTCGCCGACGGCGTAGAGACGGTCGAGCGTCGTCCGGCCGCGGTCGTCGACGGCGACGCCGCCACAGAGGAAATGCTCGGCGGGCGCGACGGGGACGCCCTCGGCGGGGTCGACGCCGCGCTCCGCGCATTTCTCGGCCAGGCCCGGAAAGTCACCCGCGAAGTCGAGCGCCGAGACGTCGAGGGTCACGTCGCCGGTGGCGTCGCGCTCCTCGCGGACCGCGCGGGCCACCACGTCCCGGGGAGCGAGGTCGGCGTCCGGGTGGTAGTCGGGCATGAACCGCTCGCCGCCGCCGTTTCGCAACACCGCACCCTCGCCGCGGACCGCCTCGCTGACGAGGAAGGGGTCCTCGCCCGCGTAGACCGTCGGGTGGAACTGGACGTACTCCATGTCGGTCACGTCGGCGCCCGCGAGGGCGGCCATGGCGACCCCGTCGCCCGTCGACCCCTCGGGGTTGGTCGACCGGGGGAAGAGGTCGCCGACCCCGCCGGTCGCGAGCACCGTCGCGCCGGCGTAGACGGGTTCGACGTCGCCGCCGGTCTCCAGCAGCGCCCCGTGGACCCGCCCCTCGTGGGTGATCAGGTCGAGCGCCGCCGTGTCCTCGCGGACCGCGACGGCGTCGTGGTCGTCCAGGTGGTTCATGAAGGGGACGTGGACGTGCCGGCCGGTCGCCGCGTCGACGTGGAGGACGCGGTCGGTCGAGTGGGCGGCCTCCCGGCCGAAGTCGAAGCCGTCGTCCGCGGTGTCGAAGGGGACCGAGAGCGTCTCCAGCAGGACGTCCCGGACGGCGTCGTCGGCCTCGGAGACGAGGACGTCGACCGCGTCGGGGTCGGCGGTGCCGTCGGAGGCTTCGAGGATGTCCGCCTTGAACCGCTCGGGGTCGTCCTGGGCGACCGCGATGCCGCCCTGGGCCCACCACGAGGAGGCCCCCTCGGGGCGGGTGGCCTTGGTGGCGACGGTCACCGCGGCGCCCTCCCGGGCGGCGGCGAGCGCCGCCGCCAGTCCGGAGATGCCCGAACCGATCACGAGCACGTCGGCGGTCCGGGCGCTCATATCTCCAGCATCCGGTCGAGGGCGACCCGCGCGAGTTCCTTCTCGGCGGGATCGACCTCGATGACGTTGCGCTCGTGGCCCGCCACCAGTTCTTCGAGCACCCACGTCAGGTAGTTGGGGTCGATCTGGCGCATGGCGTTGCAGTCCATACAGGAGTCGCCACAGAGCGGGAGCACCTCCACCTCGGGATGCCAGCGGTCGAGGTGGTTGGCCAGGTGGATCTCCGTCCCGATGGCCCACGCGTCGCCGGGGTCGGCGTTCGCCACCGTCTCGCAGATGGTCGACGTCGAGCCGACCACGTCGGCGGCCTCGACCACCTCGCGGCGGCACTCGGGGTGGACGACGACCTTTGCGTCCGGGCGCTCCTCCCGGACGGCCTGGACGTGGGCGGCCCGGAACCGCTCGTGGACCTGGCAGTAGCCCTCCCAGAGGATGACGTCGTTCTCGACGACCCGGCTCGCGTCGGCGCTCTCGGGGTCCCAGGGATCCCAGTCGACGATTTCGTCCTCCAGGCCCAGGCGGTGGGCGGTGTTCTCCCCGAGGTGTTTGTCGGGGAGAAAGAGCACCTTCTCGCCCCGGTCGAGGGCGTACTCGAAGGCGTCGGTCGCGTTCGAGGAGGTACAGACCAGCCCCCCGTGTTCGGCACAGAAGGCCTTCAGGTCGGCGTAGGAGTTCATGTACGTGACCGGGACGATGTCGGCGTCGGTCTCGGCCGTCAGTTCGGCCCATGCGGCGTCGACCTGGAGCGCCTCGGCCATCCCCGCCATCGGGCAGGAGGCCTCCATCGACGGCAGGATGACGGTCTGGTCGTCGTCGGTGATGATGTCGGCCGACTCGGCCATGAACGTCACCCCCCCGAAGACGACGTACTCGGCGTCGGCCGCCGCCGCCTCCTTCGAGAGCTGGTACGAGTCGCCGACGAAGTCGGCGTGCTCGACGATCTCCCGGCGCTGGTAGTTGTGGCCGAGGACGACGACGCGGTCGCCGAGTTCGTCGAGGGCCGCCTCGATCCGCTCGGTGCGCTCGTCCTCCTCCAGGTCCCGGTAGGTCGCGGGGAGCCGTTCGAGGTCGTCGTATTTGAAGAGGCTGAGGTCGGTGTCGAGCTCAGCCGTTTCCATCTCGGGCATGCGTGAGCACTCCGTGGGTGGTCGTCCTAAGGGAGGAGAGGTTTGAAAAGATTTTGTCTTCGATCCGAGCCGGATGAGATTGTCCGTCTCCGGACCGGGGGTATGATGACTGGAATGCGGACGATCCGTCGGCCAGGCGTCGCGCTCCGGGCCGAAGCGGGCGCCGGCACGACGGATCCCCCGGACGCCCGGCGCGATGGTCCGGGAGACGGGGCGACGCGACGGTCCGCGAGGCGGGACGAACCGACCCGAACGGCCGCGCCCGACGCCGGACGGGGTATAAATACGACAGGTATATCCGCGCCCGGACCGTCACACGCCGTCGTACGCCGGGGCACACGCCGTCGGCAGAAGCGGACCCATGGACGATACATCGAAATACCTCATTCACGCGGCGATCACGGCCGACGGCGTCGTCGAACGGAGCGACGTGGTCGGCGCCATCTTCGGACAGACGGAGGGGCTCCTGGGCGACGGCCTCGACCTCCGTGACCTCCAGCAGTCCTCGAAGGTCGGACGCATCGACGTCGAGGTGGCGAGCGAGGGCGGCCAGTCGTTCGGCGAGGTGACGATCGCCTCCAGTCTCGATCGAGTCGAGACCGCGATCCTGGCGGCCTCGCTCGAAACCATCACGCGAGTCGGCCCCTGTCGGGCCCAGGTGGAGATCACGGAGATCGAGGACGTCAGGAAGGCAAAGCGCCGCGAGGTGATCGAGCGAGCCAAGGAACTGCTCGCGGAGTCGTTCGACGACGGCGTGATGACGAGCGGCGACATCCTCCGGCAGGTCCGGGAGGCGGTCAGGGTCGACGACATCGACGAGTACGAGGGGCTCCCGGCGGGCCCCCGCGTGCCCGACTCGGACGCCGTGATCGTCGTCGAGGGACGCGCCGACGTGCTCACGTTGCTCGGCTGTGGAATCAAGAACGCCATCGGCGTCGAGGGGACCGACGTCCCCGACGCGGTGGCCGACCTCACCGGGGAGCGCACGGTGACGACCTTCCTCGACGGCGACCGGGGCGGCGAACTGATCCTGCGCGAACTCGCGCAGGTGGGCGACGTCGACTACGTCGCCTTCGCACCGGAGGGGCGATCCGTCGAGGACCTCGACCGGAGCGAGGTGATGGCCGCGCTCCGGGAGAAGGTCCCCTACGACCGACTGCCGTCCGAGGGGAACCGCCGGGCGGCCGCCGCGGCACACGCCGGCGACGACGGCCCGACGGCGGACGCGGACGACGAGGAGAGCGGAACCGACGGTGACGCCTCCCCGGACGTGGCCGCCACCGTGGAGGCCGACTCCGCGGCCGACGGCGACGGGGCGGGAGCCACCGCCGACCCGGGGGGTGCCGGCGTCGACGCCGAGGCCGGGAGCGACGACGGCGACGGCGACGCGGAGAGCGGCGCGACGACGGCCGGCGACGGCGGTCGGGCGGCGGTCGAGACCGGGAGGGGACCCGGAGACGGACCCGCGCCGGTGGAGACCGGAACGGGCGACCGGGACGCCGGCGACGACGGCGCCGACGGCGACGGCAGGGACGTCGAGGACGACGGGGCGGCCGCGGACGGGACCGACACGGCGCGGCCGCGGTCGCTCCGCGAACACGTCGAGGAGGTCGTCAACGGGGGAACGGGCCGGGTCCGGATCCTCGACGACGACCTGTCGGTGCTGGCGGAGGCCGACGCGACGGCGGCGTTCGACCGGCTGGAGTCCCTCGACGGGGAGCCGCGGATCGTCGTGCTCGACGGCGAACTCTCCCAGCGGCTGCTCGACGTGGCGGCACAGCGCGGCGTCGATCACGCCGTCGTCCGCTCGACCGGCGAGTTCGTGAAACGACCCGTGGAAGTCCGGGTCCGGACCGCCGACCAGCTCATCGCCTGACCAGCCAGCACGCCGGATCGGCGCCGAAGTAGTTCTCGCGGCGGTCGACGCGCTCGAACCCGCAGGACCGATACAGCGCGAGCGCCGCCTCGTTTCCGGGGTGGACGGCGACGGTGACGGGCCCGTCGGCGACGGCGAACAGTCGGTCGAGCAGCGCCGTCGCGCGGCCCTCGCGCCGGGCGGCGGGCGCCACGACGAGTTCCGCGAGGTGGGCGCCGCGGCCGGCGGGCGAGGCGTGTGTGTCCGTGGCGTCGGCCGTGGCCGGCGGGACGGCGGCCGCCGACCCCCCCGGTCCGTCGGACGGCCGACCGAACGTCACGCCGACGGAGAGCAGGTAGCCCACGGGCCCCCCGGATCCGGAGTCGGCGTCCGAGACGAGGACGCCCCCGACGTCGAGGCCGGCGGCGAGCAGGCGGGGGGACGGACGGGGGAGGTGGGTCTGGAGGCGACGAACCGCCGGGCGGTCGGCCGGACGGGCGGGGCGAACGGACACCGTCACAGGAGCACGAGGGCGAGGGCCACGCAGACGGCGGCGCCGGTGAGCGTGGCGAGGAAGTTGACCGTCTGGTTGCCGACGCGTCCCCCCTCGACGGTGGCGCCGAGCACGCTGTCGACCAGCATGCCGACGACCCCGGCGACGGCCACGACGCCGACGGTCGCGAGGCCGGCCGTGGGCGGAAACAGGAGCGTGGCGACGGCGGCGACGAGGGCGGCGCCGGCGAGGCCGGCGATCCCGCCCTGCCAGGTGACGCCGCCGTCGGTGCCGGGATCGACGCGTTCGAGGCTGGTGATGAGCCGCGGATCGTCGAAGAGGCCGCCGATCTCGCTGGAGAGCGTGTCGCTCATCGCGGCGGCCAGCGAGCCCGCGAAGGCGAAGCGAAAGACCGCGGCGCCGACCGGGAGGACCGGGACGGCGGCGAAGCCGATGACGGCGACGAGGGCGACGGTGGCGTTGCCGAGGACGTTGCCGGTGCCGCGGGCGCCCTCGTCGTCCTCGGCGACGCCGCGCACGCGCTTCTCCTCGTACCGGTATTTCGCCGAGAGGCCGCCGACGGCGAAGAAGGCGATGAGGACGGCGAACCAGCCGAAGCCACCGAGGACGACGGTGAGGAGGCCGAGGAGGACGCCGGTGAGCATCCCGGGGACGGAGGCCGTCCCGAGGGCGTAGGAGACGTAGCCGAGGACGACGGTGATCCCGAGCGCGGCGCCGACCTCGACCGGAGTCACGGGGCCGGCGATGGCCTCGAACAGCCAGAGGAGGAAGCCGACCGAGAGGATCACCACGGGATCGTCCCGGACGTAGAGGAGGGCGTGCAGGAGGCCGGCGACGAGCGCGCCGACGGCGGCGAGGAAGGCAACGCGCGGGAGGGCGGCGACCGTCCCACCACCGGTCGAGGCGACGACGGCGACCTGGCCGCCGGTCGCGGCGAGGAAGGCGGCGACCACGTAGCCGGCGACCGGACCGAACGGGTCGGAGGCGGTCGACTCGACCAGGCGGGCGCCGAGGTTGCCGTAGGCGACGATGAGGACGGCGGCGACGAACACCGACAGGGGCATCGTCACCCGGGACCGCGAGATGGACGCGAGGAGCGCGAGACCGGCGGCCGCGAGCGCGAAGCCCGCCAGCCCGCGCAGGCGCCCGGCGCGCTCGTCGCCCGGCAGGGCGAACAGTTCGAAGAACGGTCCCTCGTCGACGACGAAGGCCGCGAGGGCGGCGACGAGGACGAAGGGAACCGCGGCGGCCCGGCCGAGCGCGGGCGCCCCGAGCGCGAGCGTGCCGACGACCGCGAACCCGGCGGCACGCCGGAGCG
Source organism: Haloferacaceae archaeon (assembly GCA_042216285.1). Classification (GTDB taxonomy): domain Archaea; phylum Halobacteriota; class Halobacteria; order Halobacteriales; family Haloferacaceae; genus CAZMLQ01. The sequence continues at coordinate 26,202 of JBDGUC010000014.1, read as the reverse complement.
GGGTTGTCACACCGAGCGGTATCGCCGACACGTACTTAACCCTCCCGACGGCGAGGCGACGGACGCGGGCGGGGGGGACGGGCGCGACGCGGAACGCAAGGCTCAGGGCGCGCGGCCACCCACCGCGCTCCGTGGGACTCTACGACCGCTATCTCGCGGTGCGCTACCGCCTCGGCCGCCGGCGGGGCGAGGATCCTCCGGAACGGGTCGCGGTCGTCATCACCGAGCGCGACCTGCTCGAACAGGACGCCTACGCCACCCTCGAACGGTTCCTGCGGTGGGCGTTCGAGTACGGCGCCGAGCGGGTGGCGGTGTCGGTGAGCGTCCTCGACGAGGCGGTCGTGCCGACGCTCGAACGCGAACTCGGCCGGATCGACGCCCCGCGGCCCGTGGCGGTCCGGGGGCCGGAGGACACGGAGCGGGCCGACGCGCCCGTCCAGGTGAGCATCGGCCTCGGGGGCAAGCGGGAGTTCGCCGAGGCCGTCCGATCGCTGGCCGAGGAGGCCGAGGCCGGTCGCCTCACCCCGGAGGACGTGGACGCCGCGGCGGTCGAGGAGCGCCTCGTCTTCCCCGACGCCCCCGACCTGCTGATCAAGACCGGAGCCGAACGGCTCTCGGACTTCCTCATCTGGCAGTCGGTCTACTCGGAACTCTACTTCACCGACGTGAACTGGCGGGACTTCCGCCGGCGGGATTACCTGCGGGCGCTGCTAGATTACCAGAGCCGCCAGCGGCGGTTCGGGCGGTGAGCGGAGCGACCCGCCCGAACGACGCGAGACGAGGCGTGCGAGTCTCGCGGTGGTTCGGGCGGTAGACCGAGCCACGCCGGGGAGCGACCGATGGGAGCGGACCGGCGGTGGTTCGGATGCTGAGCAGAGCAGCATCCGAACGTCGAGCGGCGAGCGGAGAGAGCCGCTCGGAAGTTCGGGCGGTAGACCGAGCCACGCCGGGGAGCGACCGACGGGAGCGGGCGGCGACCGGACGGCGGACGACGGGGCCGGTCAGTCCACGTCGGTGGCGACGTCGACGTCCACCCGGTCGTCGAGGGGCGGGTCGAGGTCGACCTCGGTCCCGGTCGGGCCCGGGGAGCCGAGCGTCCCGCGAAGCCGTGCGGCCACGGCCCGCGCCTCGTCGACCGAGGTCTCCCCGACGGCGCCGACGAGGGCCGCGGCGCGTTCGGCGCGGGTGCGCCGCCAGGACGCCTCCCGGGACTCGTAGGTGCGGATGCCGCGCAGGAAGTCGAACTTGGAGAACTCCGGCCAGTAGGGCGCACAGAAGTAGACCGCCGCCTCGTTGCCGTTGGCGTGCCAGGGCAGGAAGTTCGAGGTGCGCTCGTCGCCGCCGGTGCGGACGATGAGGTCGACGTCCCGGGAGGGTCCCCGCGAGAGCCGGGACTCGACCTCGGCGGCGTCGACGTCCCCGGGGTCGAGGTCGCCGGCACGCACGTCCCGCACGACGGCCCGGGCGGCGGACAGGAGCGCCGCCCGCCCGCCGTAGGCCAGCGCGACGTTCAGGCGGAACGCGTCGTAGCCGGCGGTGCGCTCCTCGGCGTAGTCGACGGCGTCGCGCACCCGCGGGGGGAGCCGGTCGAGGTCGCCGATCGCCCGGATCCGCACGCCGCTCTCGTGGACGCGCTCGGCGTCGGCGAACTCCCGGAGCTTCGACTCGATCAGGTCGAAGAGCGGATCGAGTTCGTCGGCGGGCCGGTCGAAGTTCTCCGTCGAGAACGCATAGAGCGTGAGTTCCGCGACGCCGAGTTCGTCACACCACTCCAGAACCCGTTCGGTCGTCTCGGCGCCGGCGCGGTGTCCGGCGGCGGGATGGTTCCCCCGCTCGCGGGCGTACCGACGGTTGCCGTCCTGGATGACGGCGACGTGGGCAGGGGCGTCGTCGATCTCCCGGCGCAACAGCCGCTCGTAGACGGTCCCGAACCGCCGACGTGCCCACTCCAGCATGTCCGTCGGGTCGGGGGGTGGCGGTATGTGTCTTGTGACACGGGGTGGGACGGGCGCGGAAGGGCGGCGGGACGGAGGTCGGACGGGGACCGGCCGGAAACCGCCACCCGTAAGCCCGCGCGGAGCGATCGGCGATCGAGCCATGGACGCCGTCGATGCCGACATCTACCGCCGGACGAAGGCGCTCCTCGAACCGGGCGAGATCGAACTGAACGGCGTCGTCGTCCACACGGATCTCGACGGCCGCCAGGACCTCGAAATGCACGAACTGACCGTCGACCTGAACGAGGTCATCGCCGAGCACGCCGACGCGGGCGAGACCTACATCCACGCCGGGAACGACGATCCCGAGTTCGCCTCCACCCAGTTCCAGGGGCGCACCCTCGACGACGACGCGTTCGTCTGGGAGTGCCAGCACCTCCTGCGGGACGGAACCTTCGACCTGGTCTTTTACTACGAGTCGAGCGCCGACCACGTCGGCATCGTCGAGGCCATCGAGGGGAAGGGTTACCGGGTGACGGGAGTGCGAACCGACGGGGAGGACGCCCGGGACGACGCCCCGGCGGGCGAGGAGCCCGGTGGATGAACGACGACCGGCGACCGTGACCGACGACCGGCGGCCGGGAACCGACTCGCATCGACGGTCGCCGGCCGGCGAGGACCGCGCCCACGGCCCGGCGACCGCGCGGCCCGCGCGACGGACGCGGACACGTTCGGGTGATCGCCCGACTCGCGGCGGAACGAGGACGGGAGGCTTATCCCGTCCCCGTTCCGACGGGGGAACATGAGCGAGGCCGACGCGGCCGGGACCGCCCTCTCCCGGCTGGACCGGGCAGTCATCAACGCCTTCCAGGGAGGGTTTCCGGTCGTCGAGCGGCCGTTCGAGCCGGCGGCGGCGGCGCTGTCGGACCGGGGCGTCGCGGTCACCGCCGGGGAACTCGCCGAGCGGGTGCGCGCGCTCGACGAGGCGGGAACCCTGACGCGCTTCGGGGCGCTCGTGAACGCCGAGGCCATCGGCGGCACCGCGACGCTGGTGGCGATGCACGCCCCTGAGGACCGGTTCGAGGAGGTCGTCGCCGCCGTCAACGACCGCCGGGAGGTCGCGCACAACTACGAGCGCGACCACCCACACCTCAACGTCTGGTTCGTCGTCTCGGTCGCCGAGGAGGGCCGCGTCCCCGAGGTCCTCTCGGCCATCGAGGACGCGACCGGACGGCCGACGTACAACCTGCCAAAGGAGCGGGAGTATCACGTCGGCGCGGCCTTCCCCGTCGACGGGCCGATCCCCGACGGGGACGTGGACCGCTCGTCCCTCGGCCCCGACGTGGAGCCCACGGACCGGACGACGCTCACCCCGGCCGAGCGGGACCTGATCGTCGAGATCCAGGGCGGCCTGCCGACGACCGAGACCCCCTACCGCGAAGTCGCCGACGCGCTCGACACGGACGTCGAGTGGGTCTGCCGGACGATACAGCGGTTCGACGCCGAGGGGAAGGTCCGTCGGGTCGGGGTCGTCCCGAACCACTACGCGCTCGGCTACACCGAGAACGGCATGACCGTCTGGGACGTGCCCGACGACGTCGTCGACGAGGTGGGGCCGGCGGTCGCCGACCTCGACTTCGTCACCCACTGCTACCGGCGGCCGCGCCACGAGGGCGTCTGGCCGTACAACTTCTTTGCGATGACCCACGGCCGCACGGAGGCGGAGAGCGAGCGCCGGATCGAACGGGTGCGGGCGGTGATGTCCGACCGCTGGGACGTGGGACCGGACGACTGGGAGACGCTATTCTCGACCGACGTGCTGAAAAAGACGGGAATCAGACTAGGAGCGCGCGTGGAGGCGAACACGGAGGGGACCCGATGATTCCGCTCGCACACGACCTCGGGGACGAAACGGTGCTGGTGTTCGGCGGCGGTCCCGTGGGCGCCCGGAAGGCCCGACGTTTCGGAGCCGAGGCGCGCGTCGTCGTCGTCTCGCCGGCGTTCGCGGACGCCGACTTCGGCGACGCCCGGCGGGTGAGGGCGGCGCCGGCCCCCGACGAGGTGGGAGCGTATCTCGACGAGTACGAGCCCGCACTCGTCGTCGCCGCCACCGACGATCCGGACGTGAACGCGGCGGCGGCCCGCGCGGCCGGCGAGCGCGGCGCGCTGGTCAACCGCGCGGACGGGGGCGACGCGACCGACGGCCGAACGGTCGCCGTCCCCGCGACCGTCGAGGAGGGCGACGTGACCGTCGCGGTGTCGACCGGCGGCACCAGTCCGGCGCTGGCCCGGCGGCTGCGCGAGCGGATCGAGGACGAGGTGGCCGGCGCAGGCGCCGTCGCGGCGGTCTCGGGGGCGCTCCGCGAGCGGTACAGGGACGCCGGCGTCCCGCCAGCCGAGCGCCGCGCGGCGGTGCGTGCGGTCGTCCGCGCCGACGCGGTGTGGCGGGCGGCCCGCGAGGGCGACCGCGACGCCGTCCGGGCGGCCGCGGAGCGCGTCGCCGCCGAGCGGATCGGCGACCCGGACGCCCGGGCGGCGGTCGCGGTCGACGACGAGGACGGGGTCGACGCCGGCACCGACGCGGATCCCGGGGGGTGGTCGGCGTGACGGCCGACGGCCTGCTGACCGGCGCCGTCGTCACCCACGACCGGGCGACTGTCGACGAGATCGCCGCCGCGGGCGCCGAGGACGACGAGACGACCGTCGAGGCGTTGCTCGCCCGCGACGGCGTGACCGAGGCGCTGGCCGTACAGACGTGCAACCGGTCGGAGGCCTACGTCGTGACGGGAAGCCCCGACGCGGGGCGGGCGGCGCTCGCCGACTTCGCCCCCGACGCCCGGGACGGCGCGGTGGAGACGCTCGGTCACGAGGAGAGCCTGCGCCACCTGCTCCGGGTGGCCGCCGGCCTGGAGTCCCAGGTGTTGGGGGAGGACCACATCCTCGGGCAGTTGCGCGACGCCGTGGCCACCGCCCGCGGCGCGGGCGGGATCGGCCCGGTGCTCGACACGGCGACGACGAAGGCCGTCCACGTCGGCGAGCGCGCCCGGACCGAGACGGCGATCAACGACGGCGCCGTGTCGCTCGCTCGCGCCGCCGTCGGACTCGCGGACGAGACGACCGATCTCTCGGACGCGACGGCGCTCGTCGTCGGGGCGGGCGAGATGGCGACGGCAGCCGCCCGGGCGCTCGCCGACGCCGGGATCGATCGAACGATCGTGGTCAACCGGACCGTCGAGGGCGCCCGCGAACTGGCCGCGGAACTCGACGCCCCGGCGACGGCGGCGTCGCTCGACGGCCTCGAAGCGCGCGTGGCGGCCGCCGAGGTGGTCGTGACGGCGACGGCCAGTTGCGACCCCGTGCTCGACCGGTCGACGTTCGCCGGCGCGGGCGAGACGACCGTCATCGACATCGGACTCCCCCGGGACGTCGCCCCCGCGGCGGCGGATCTCGACGGGGTCGACGTCCGCGACATCGACGGGCTGGAGGCGGTCACCGACCGGACCCGGGAGCGCCGCCGGGCGGCCGCCGAACGGGTCGAGGCGCTCGTCGAGGAGGAACTCGACGAACTGCTGATGGCGTTCAAACGCGAGCGGGCCGACGAGGCCGTCGCCGCGATGTACGAGGGGGCAGAGCGGATCAAGGAACGCCAGCTTTCGACCGCGCGCGACCGGATGGAGGCGAACGGCGGGCTCACGCCCGCCCAGCACGAGGCGCTCGCCGACTTCGCCGACGCTCTGGTCGGCCAGTTGCTCGCCCCCCCGACCAGGAGCCTCCGGGCGGCCGCCGAGGAGGACGACTGGACGACCATCCGGACCGCGATGGAACTGTTCGATCCGTCGTTCGACGGCGGCCAGATCGGTCTGATCGGCCCGGCCGGCCCGCGCGAGGGGCTGACCCGGGACGAGGAGGGCCCGGGGCCAGGGGAGGCCGACGCGGGCGAGGCGGCCGGCGACGACTGATGACCGTCGACTGACGGCCGCAGGCGTGCAGACGAGCGCTGCCGAGTGGCGACGCCGCGTCCGCCGGACGCGTCTCGCCCGTCCCCGCTCCGGGTCGGTCCCCCCGCGCCCGGCCGGCGGCCGTCGCGTCGATGGATTCATACTGTGGTGTGATAACGTTCGACGTGGTGGATGACATGCCGGGACTCACCGACGAGAACACGAACGCGCTCGCACACCGGATCGCGGGGGACACGCTGATCTACGAGTGTCCGCGCTGCGAGTACGGCGAGGTGCCCGTGGCGGCGCTCGTCGAGGACGACGACGCCCGCTGTCTCGACTGCGGGACGCGGTACCGACTCCGGATCGAGGAGGCCTAGTAGAACTCCCGGACGAGGTCGGTCGCCTCCTCGGGGGCGCCGTCGGGGAGGTCGCTCATGTTCGCGTCCAGGTCGTGGAGGTCGCCGTAGGACAGCGCCTCCTCGTCGCGGTAGATGACGCCCTGGTACTCCTGGCCGTCGTCGAGGATCAGGTCCTCCGCCGCGTCGCGGTCGGTCGGGTCGTGGTCCGTCTCGGCGACGTCGACGAGCGCGTCGCGGAAGTAGTCGTAGGTGTCGACGTCGTTGAACGTCACGCAGGGCGAGAAGACGTTGACGAAGCCGAAGCCGTCGTGTTCGATGGCGGCCTGGACGATCTCGGTGTGACGCTGGGCGTCCGAGGCGAACGACTGGGCGATGAACGTCGCCCCGGCGGCGAGCGCCAGGGCGAGCGGGTTGACCGGCGACTGCTTGGTCCCCTCGGGCGTCGTCGCCGTCTCGAACTCCTCGCGGCTGGTCGGCGAGGCCTGTCCCTTCGTCAGCCCGTAGATGCGGTTGTCCATCACGACGTAGGTCAGGTCGACGTTCCGGCGGACGGCGTGGACGAAGTGGCCGACGCCGATCGAGTAGCCGTCGCCGTCCCCGCCCGCGACCATCACCTCCAGGTCGGGCCGGGCGAGTTTGACGCCCGTCCCCACGGGCAGCGCCCGCCCGTGGACGCCGTGGAGCGCGTAGCTGTGCATGTACGTGCCGATCTTGCCCGAACAGCCGATGCCGGCGACGACGAACGTCTCGTCGGGACGGTTACCCGTCCCCGCGAGCGCCTTCATCATGCCGTTCATCGTGCCGAAGTCCCCGCATCCCGGGCACCAGGTCGGCTGTTCGTCGGACTTGAAGTCGGTGAACTGAACCTCGGAACTCATGATCGTGCCTCCTGGACGTCGCCGCGGATCGCGTCGGCGATCTCGCCGGCGAGTTCGTCCGCCTTGAAGCGGACGCCGTCGTACTTCGTGATCCGGTCGACCCGGCTGAGCGTGTCGTGTTCGAGGAGGTCGGCGAACTGGCCGCGCACGTTGCACTCGACGACGATCACCTGGTCGGCCGCCTCCACCGCCGGGGTCAGATCGGGGCGCGGGAAGACGTACGGGACCGAGACGAACCGCACGTCGATCCCCTCCTCGTCGAGAAAGTCCATCGCCTCGATCATCGCCCCCTCGTTCGACCCCCAGGAGACGACGAGCGTGCCCGCGTCGGAGTCGCCGAACTCGCGGTAGTCGAAGGCCTCGCGCTCGCGGGCGGTCTCGACCTTGCGCGAGCGCTTGTCGACCTGCTCGACCCGGACCTCGGGGTCCTCGGTCCGGCGGCCGAGTTCGTCGTGTTCCAGTCCCGTCGTCATGTGGGTGCCACCCGGGGTCCCCGGGAACGCCCGGGGACTGATCCCGTCGTCGGTGACGGCGTGGGGCCGGAACTGGCCCGCCTCGTTTTGCCACTCCTCGACCTCGTCCTCCGGGACGACCGCCCCGCGCTCGATTTCGACGGCGTCCATGTCGAACTCCCCGGGCGGGAACGTCTGCTCGGTGACGGCGAGCGAGAGGTCGGCGGCGAGGAAGACGGGGACCTGGTATTTCTCCGCGAGGTTGAACGCCTCGACGGTCCGGTGGAAACACTCCGCGACGGTGGTGGGAGCGACGACGAATCGCGGTACCTCGCCGTGACCGCCGCGGAGCATCGCGTCGAGGTCGCCCTGTTCCTGTTTGGTCGGCATCCCGGTCGATGGGCCCGAGCGCATCACGTCACAGATCACCAGCGGCGTCTCCGTGGTGGCCACGAGGCCGAACGTCTCGGTCATCAGGTCGATGCCCGGGCCGGAGGTGGCGGTCATGGCCCGGGCGCCGCCGCGCGCGGCGCCGAGCGCGAGGTTGATCGCCGAGAGTTCGTCCTCGGCCTGGACGACGTGTCCCCCCCACCGGCCGAGGCGCCCGGTGAGATACTCCATGATCTCGGTGGCGGGCGTGATGGGGTAGCCGGCGTAGAACCGACAGCCAGCGGCGATGGCCCCCATGCCGATCGCCTCGTCGCCGTTCAACAGGACGTAATCCTCGTCCGTACACTCCAGGTCGTAGTCGAACTCGACCTCGGTCTCCTCCTCGACGTACTCCCGGCCGTTCCGGGCGGCCGCCTCGTTGTTCTCGACGATGCTCGATCCCTTCTCGCCGAACCGCTTCTCCAGGGCCGAGTCGAGGTTCTCGATGGGAAAGCCGGCCACCGCACAGGCCGCGCCCAGGGCGACGACGTTGCGCATGATGGCGCCCCCGGCGTCCTCCGCCAGTCGCTTGAGCGGCACCGAGAGCCCGGTGGCGTCGCCCGGAACCTCGACGTCCTGCATCGACGTCCGCTCGCCGTCGTAGATGACGACGCTGTCGGCGTGGAGTCGCTCGCCGTTCTCGTCGATGGTGCGCTGGGTGAGCGCGATGAGGACGTCGAGACGGTCGACCACGCTCTGGACCGGGTCGACCGCGGTGCGGATCCGGTAGGCGGTGTAGCCGCCCCGGATGCGGGACGCGAAGTCCTTCGAGGTGAACACGTGCCGGCCGGCCCGGGAGAGCGCCTGGGCGAATATCTTGCCCGTGGAGTCGATGCCGTCGCCGGCCTCGCCTCCGATCGCCCAGTTGAAGTCGGCGGGCATACGCCACGGCCTTACCCGTGGCCCGATCAAAAGCCTTCTGTCACCCGTGCCGTTCCGCCGGCTCCGGCCCCCCGACTCCGTGTCGGCCCGGACGCGTCCGGGCGGCACCGCGGCCCGGCGCACCCGGAAACGGGAAGACCCTTCCCCGGCCGACGCGACCGCCGACGCATGGACGCCGTCGTCACCGTGACCGCCGTCGAGACGGTCGGGCCCGACACGGTCGCGATCGAAGTCGAGACCCCCGAGGGGTTCGAGGCCGCCCCCGGCCAGTTCGTCCGGCTCGGAGCCACCGTCGACGGGACGGAGTACGCCCGATTTTACACCATCTCCTCGGCCGACGTGGCGGGAACCGTCGAGGTGACGGTCGGGGTCGACGAGGCCGAGGGCGGGCCGTTCAGCGCCCACCTCGCGGCGCTCGCCCCGGGCGACCGCCTGACGATGAGCGGCCCGTTCGGGGACCAGTACTACCGGGGCGAGTCCCGGGTGGTCGTCCTCGCCGGGGGCCCCGGCGTGGGTGCCGCGGTCGGCATCGGCGAGCGGGCGCTCGCGGACGGGGCGAGCGTCGCGGTGGTCTACCGCGACGACGGGGCGCCGGTCCACCGCGACCGACTGGCGGCGCTCCGCGAGGCCGGCGCCGACGTGACCGTCACCGACGGACCGATCGACGACGCCGTCGCCGCCGCCCTCGCCGGCACCCCGGGCGAGCAGGTCTTCGTCTACGGCTTCGAGGCGTTCGTCGAGGAGGCGCGCCGGGCGCTGGCCGACGCCGGCGCCGACCCCGCGGACGCGAAGGTCGAGAGCTTCGGGTGAGAGGGCCCGACCGAGGGTCGGTCCGGGCACCGATCCGGACGACCGGATGCCACCCCCGCGGATCTCCTCGGCCGGCGCGTGGCGGTCGGGAGCACGCCTATGTGTGGCCCACGAGTACACCGGAAGCGATGGCGGGACTACCGGACGATCCGGGTCGGAGACGGGTCCTCGCCGCGGTCGGCTCCGTCGCGGGGACGGCGAGCGTCGCCGGGTGCTCCGCGCTCTGGCACCAGACCGGCGCCACGGACGTCGTCGCGTACAACGTGGCCCGGGAGACTCGCGTCGTCTCGATCACGATCACGGCGGGCGGCGCCAGCGAGCCACACACGTCGCGGACCCTTCGGATCCCGCCGGGCGGCAAGGTGGACCCGGTGAACCGATCGAAACTCCCGACGAACGACAGCTACACGGTGACAGTGGACGTCCGGGACGGGCCACGCGAGACGTTCGAGTGGACCGATCCCGACGTCGAACTGGCGCCGCTCTACGTGCTGATCGACGACTCGGAGAACGTCAGGTTCCTGCTGGAGGCCGGGTGACCAGCCGGTCCTTCTCCGATCCATCCGAATTCTTAACCGCCACACCGGCCAACTCCGGTGGCATGTACGACCCGGAGGATCTCGCGGCGATCCGCGAGGCGCGGGACCGGTGGGCCGAGGAGACCCGCGACCCGTCCCTGGACGCCCACGGCGAGCGCGCCGACCGCTTCGCCACCGTCTCGAACCTCCCGATCGAGGACCTCTACACCCCCGCCGACGTCGCCGACCTCGACTACGAGGCCGACCTCGGCTTCCCGGGCGAGCCCCCGTTCACCCGGGGCGTCTACCCGACGATGTACCGCGGGCGGACCTGGACGATGCGCCAGTTCGCGGGCTACGGCACCGCCGAGGCGACCAACGAGCGGTTTCGCTACCTGATCGAGGAGGGCCAGACCGGGCTCTCGACGGCCTTCGACATGCCCTCGCTGATGGGCATCGACTCCGACGATCCGATGGCCGACGGCGAGGTCGGCCGGGAGGGCGTGGCCGTCGACACGCTCGAAGACCTGCGGATCCTCTTCGACGGCATCGACGTCGGCGCGGTCTCGACTTCCTTCACGATCAACCCGAGCGCGCCGGTGATCTACGCGATGTACGTCGCGCTCGCCGACGAGCGAGGCGTCCCCCGCGAGGAGCTGCGCGGGACGCTCCAGAACGACATGCTCAAGGAGTTCATCGCCCAGAAGGAGTGGGTCCTCCCCCCCGAACCGTCGCTCCGGCTGGTCACCGACGTGATCGAGTTCGCCGTCGAGGAGACGCCGTCGTTCAAACCCATCTCCGTCTCGGGCTACCACATCCGCGAGGCGGGATCGACCGCCGTCCAGGAACTCGCCTTCACCCTCGCGGACGGCTTCGCCTACGTGGAGGACTGCCTCGACCGCGGGCTCGACGTCGAGGCGTTCGCTCCGCAACTGTCCTTCTTCTTCAACTCGCACAACTCCGTCTTCGAGGAGGTGGCGAAGTTCCGCGCCGCCCGTCGGATCTACGCCCGCGTCATGGCCGAGGAGTACGGCGCCGGGAGCGACGAGGCGCGCAAGTTGAAGTTCCACACCCAGACCGCGGGCCAGTCGCTGACCGCCCAGCAGCCGCTGAACAACGTCGTCCGGGTGACGCTCCAGGCGCTCGCGGCCGTCCTGGGCGGGACGCAGTCGCTTCACACCAACGGCTACGACGAGGCGCTGGCCCTGCCCAGCGAGGAGGCCGCGCGGGTGGCGCTTCGCACCCAGCAGATCATCGCCCGGGAGTCGGGCGCCGCGGACACGGTCGACCCGCTCGGGGGATCTTTCTTCGTCGAGTCCCTGACCGACGAGGTCGAGGCCCGGGCGCTCGCGTACGTCGAGGAGATCCGCGAGATGGGCGACGGCTCCGTGCGCGACGGCGTCCTCCGGGGGATCGAGGACGGCTACTTCGAGCGCGAGATCCAGGAGGCCGCCTACGAGTACCAGGAGCGCGTCGAGGAGGGCGAGGAGGTCGTCGTCGGCGTCAACGCCTACGCGAGCGACGGCGAGGCGGACACGGCGGTCCACCGGATCGACGAGACGACCCAGGAGCGCCAGCGCGACCGGCTGGCGGCGGTGAAAGCCGACCGCGACGACGAGGCCGTGGCGGCCGCGCTCGACGCGGTCCGGGCGGCCGCCGGGGCCGGAGAGAACGCGATGCCCGCGGTGATCGAGGCCGTGAAGGTCTCGGCGACGATGGGCGAGATCATGGACGTCTTCGCCGACGCGTACGGCCGGTACCGGTCCGGCGGCTGAGTCGTCGCTCGCTCCCTCCTTAAGTTTATGACGAATCGTGGAGAACCTTCCCACGATGTCAGAGTCCGACGTAGACCTCGAAGCCCGGCTTGCAGAACAGGCGGAGTTCGATCCACCGGAGGAGTTCGTCGCGCAGGCGAACGTCGACACGGACCTCCACGAGACGTTCGAGGCGGAGTGGCCGGACTGCTGGGAACGGGCCGCGGAGATGCTGGACTGGTTCGAGGGGTACGAGCGGGTGCTCGACGACTCGAACCCGCCCTTCTACCAGTGGTTCGTCGACGGGTCGCTGAACGCCTCGCACAACTGCCTCGACCGCCACCTCGACGAGCGGGGCGAGGAGGCGGCCATCGAGTGGATCGGCGAACCGGTCGACGAGGCCGACCGCACCTACACCTACGAGGAACTCCACCGCGAGGTGAACGAGTTCGCGGCGGCGTTGCGCGACCTGGGCGTCGACGAGGACGACGTCGTCACGATGTACATGCCGATGATCCCCGAACTCCCCGTCGCGATGCTGGCGTGTGCGCGGATCGGCGCGCCACACAGCGTCGTGTTCGCGGGGTTCTCGGCGGACGCGCTGGCGACGCGGATGAACGCCGCCGACTCCGAGTACCTGATCACCGCCGACGGCTACTACCGGCGGGGCGACCCGCTCGACCACCTGGCGAAGGCCAACGAGGGGCTGGCGGGCGTCGAGCACGACGTCGAGGCCGCCGTCGTCGTCGACCGGCTCGCCGAGGACGGGTTCGGCCACGACCTCGCGGACAACCAGCACGACTACGCCGACCTCGTCGCCGACCACGCGGGCGCCGAGGTCGACCCCGTCGAGCGCGACGCCGAGGACATGCTGTTCCTGATGTACACCTCGGGCACGACGGGTACCCCGAAGGGCGTCAAGCACACCACCGGGGGCTACCTCTCGTGGGTGACCTGGACCTCCCACGCGGTGCTCGACGTCAAGCCCGAGGACACCTACTTCTGTGCGGCCGACATCGGCTGGATCACGGGACACTCCTACATCGTCTACGGCCCGCTCGCGCTCGGGACCACGACGATGATGTACGAGGGGACGCCCGACTACCCCGAGCGCGACCGGCTCTGGGAGATCATCGAGGAGTACGGGGCCAACCAGCTGTACACCGCCCCGACGGCCATCCGCGCGTTCATGAAGTGGGGCGCGTCGTATCCCGACGGCCACGACCTCTCGTCGCTCCGCCTGCTCGGGACGGTCGGCGAACCGATCAACCCGCGGGCCTGGAAGTGGTACTACACGAACATCGGGAACGAGGAGTGTCCGGTCGTCGACACCTGGTGGCAGACCGAGACCGGGGGGATGATGGTGTCGACGCTTCCCGGCGTCGACCCGATGAAGCCGGGGAGCGCGGGTCCGCCGCTCCCGGGCGTCGACGCGCGGGTGGTCGACGCCGACGGCGAGGAGGTCGACGCCGGGTCGGCCGGCTACCTCACCGTCCACAGGCCGTGGCCGGGGATGCTCCGGACGCTCTACAAGAACGACGAGCGGTTCATCGAGGAGTACTGGGAGGAGTACTCCGACGTCGATAGCGACGATCCCGACGACTGGGTCTACTTCCCCGAGGACGGCGCCAAGATCGACGACGACGGCTACATCACGGTGCTGGGGCGGGTCGACGACGTGATCAACGTCTCGGGCCACCGCCTCGGGACGATGGAGATCGAGAGCGCCATCGTCGGCGTCGAGGGCGTCGCCGAGGCCGCCGTCGTCGGCGGCGCACACGACGTCAAGGGCGAGGCGGTCTACGCCTACGTCATCACCGAGGAGGGGTACGAGGGGAACGACGACCTCCGCGATCGGATCGTCGCGGGCGTCGAGGACGCCATCGGGCCGATCGCCCGCCCGGAGCGGATCGTATTCACCCCCGAACTCCCCAAGACCCGCTCGGGAAAGATCATGCGTCGCCTGCTGGAGAACATCGCCAACGAGGAGGAACTCGGGGACACCTCCACCCTCCGCAACCCCGACGTCGTCGACGACATACAGGAGAAAGTCGAGGGCGAGTAGCGGAGACGCCCCCCGGACCGTCTCACTCCCCGTTCGCCGACCCGGAGCGGCGCATCTCGCCGAACACGATCGCCACCTCGTAGCAGAAGACGAGGACGACGAGCGCGACCGATCCCCAGACGAGCGCCGAGAAGGCGACCGCCGGGAGCGGCGTCGCGAGCGGCGTCACGGCTCACCCTCCGCGTCCAGCGACCGGATCTCGCGGTCGAGGCGACCGAGGTCGAAGCGCCGGCCCGCCAGGCGGGCCGATCCCACCGCGATGCCGCCGGAGACCGCGGCGGCGCCGACGAACGAGCGGAGGAAACTCGCCGCCGGGAGCCCCATCGCCGGGAGGGCGTCGCGGGCTGGCGGGAAGAACGCGACCCCGACGGCCAGGCCGGCGAGACCGGCGACCAGCGCGCCGCCCGTCCAGGCGCGTTCGGAGAAGAGCCCGTGGTAGAGCGGGACGAACACCGACGCGGCGAGCAGGTCGGCGAGCAAGAACAGCGTCAGGACGCTGTAGCCCTGCGCGCCGACGACGGTCGCACCCAGGGCGACCAGGCCCGTCAGGCCGCGCGCCGCGAGCGTCATGCTGTCGTCGTCGAGGTCGACCAGTCGCGGCAGGTCGGCCGTGACGACGCTGGCGATGGCGTTGAAGAGGGTGTCGGCGCTGCTGACCACCAGCAGGACCGCGAGGACGACCACGGCGAGCACCGCCGGCGCCGGGAGCACGTCGTTGACCACGAGGAAAAAGGAGACGCTGGCGTTCCCGTCGACGAGGCCGCGCCCGACGGCGATCAGCCCGAAGATGCCCGCGAGCACGATCATCGGCACGACGGTCACGGCGGCGATCAGGAACGACCGCCGGAGGGTCGCGTCGTCGCGGGCGGCGTAGACCCGCTGCCACCACGCCTGGTTCAGCATCTCCGCGCCGAGGATGGCGACGACGACGTACACCCCGAACTGCAGGCCCGGGAGGTAGCCCGGAGCGAGCAGGTTCGGCGCGGCAGACGCGACGGAGCCGTAGACGGATCCCGTCCCGCCGAGGGCGACGATGGTGACGGCGAACGTGATCGCCAGCAGCGGGAGGATCAGCAGCGTCTGGACGGTGTCGGTCACCATGCTCGCCCGGAGGCCGCCGTACCCGGTGTAGGCGAGCACCGTGACGCCGACGAGCGCCGCCGTCTGCCAGCCGGGGATGCCGGCGATCAGCGAGAGCGCCCCCGCGATCCCCGTGAACTCCGCGGCCAGGAAGACGAACATGTACGCGAGGCTCACGACCAGGACGAACGCGTAGAACGCGTTCCCGTACCGGGCGTAGGCGTACTCGGTGAGACTGTGGCCCTCGGGGATGGCCGTCCGGATCCGCGGCCCGACGACGGCGTAGGCGGCGAGCGCGAGCGCCGACCCGAGTCCGTAGCCCACGACGGCCGTGAGGCCGCCGAAGGCGGCGCCCGCCTCGGCCGGACTGAAGAGGATCCACGACCCCATGCTCGACGCGACGATGGTCGCCGTCAGCGTCCCGGGACCGGCGCTGTTGCGGGCCGAGATGTAGTCCTCGACCGAGTTGATCCGTCCCCGCGCGTACCAGGCGCCAAAGAGCGCGAAGCCGACGAGCACCGCCGCCGTCACCCCCAGCGCCGTGGTCGCGTCGATCACGCCCGCACACCTCCACGTGCCATACCCGGACTACCGTCGTCGCTCGTATTTTATCTTGTGATATCACTCGGTGATACGCGACCGGCCGGAGGGGGCGGTTACAAGAGGGTGGGCCACCAGGCGAGCGGTGATGTCGACGTCCCGAAACGCCGTGCTGGTTACGGTGGACTCGTTCCGGGCCGACGTCCTCGACGACGATGCGGCCACGACGCCGACGATGGACGAACTGGTAGCCGACGGAACCGTCTTCGAGACGGCCTTCGCGGAGGGGAACTGGACGCCGTTTTCCTTTCCCAGCCTCCTCGGGTCGCGGCCGGTCTTCGTCGACGGCGGGAGGCTCGGCCCCGGCGCGGCGCCGACGCTCGCGGAGGCGCTGTCGGCGGCCGGCTACGCCACGGCCGGCTTCAACGCCGCGAACGGCTTTCTGACCCGGCTGTGGGACTACGACCGCGGCTTCGACCGGTTCGAGGCGTTCATCGACGACCCCACCAGCCGGTACGGGGCGTATCTGGCGGCCCACCCGACCCTGCAGGCGTGGCGCGACCTCGCGGCCGCGCCGGTCCGGCGGCTCGCCGCCGGCGTCGCCGGCGACGGCGACGCCAGGCCGTTCATGGACGCCTCCCACACCCTGGACGTCGAGCGCCGGACCGTCGACTTCGTCGGGACGGCCGCCGCGCTCGACTCGCCGTTCTTCCTCTGGATCCACTACATGGACGCCCATACGCCGTACGCGCCCGCCCCGCGGTACCTCCGCGAGGTGACCGACGACCGGCTCAGCTTCCTGCGGATGTTGTGGGCGCACGTCCGGACCGGCCTGGGCCACCAGGTCGGCGACCGGACGCTCGCCACGCTCCGGACGCTCTACCGGGCGGCGATCCGCCAGGCCGACGACTCGCTGTCGCGGGTGCTCGCCGCCCTCGACGACGCCGGCGTCCGGGACGAGACGGTCGTCGTCCTGGCGGGCGACCACGGCGAGGAGTTCATGGAGCACGGCCACCTGGCCCACTACCCGAAGCTGTACGACGAACTCGTCCACGTCCCGCTGGTGGTCGACGCCCCGGGCGGCGACGCCGGGCGGGTCGGCGCGCCGGTCAGCCTCGCCGACGTGCCGCCGACCGTCTGTGACCTGCTCGACGTGCCCGTGCCCGACGAGTGGACGGGGCGCTCGCGGGCGCCGTGCGTGCTGGCCGACGGCGACCCGTCGGGAGCCGAGGGAGCGGAGACCGGAGGGGACGGGACGGCCGAACCGGTCGTCTCGGTCACCGTCCGCGGCGAGTCGGTAACGAGCCAGCCCATCCCCCGTCACCCCGGCGAGGGGGACCTGCTCGTCTCCGCCCGGACGCGCCGGTGGGTGTACGTCGAGAACGTCGGGACCGGCGCGGCCGAACTGTACGACCGCCTCGCGGATCCGACCCAGCAGGAGGACCTGCTCGCCGACGGGCGCCGCCCCGCCGCCCTCGACGACCTCCGGACGGCCGTCGCGGCGCGGGCGGCGGCGATAGAGCGAGGCGTCGAGGCCGACGCCAGCGGCCCGGAGCCGGCCGTCGACGACGGGGTTGCCACGCGCCTGGAGGCGCTCGGCTACCGGTAGGGACAACGTATATCACGGTCGACAATGATCGTCCGTCATGGAAAAGCCGCTGCTCGTCACGGACTTCCTCGACCGCGCGCGCCGGTACTACGGCGATCACGAGGCCGTCCTCGCCACGACCGGCGAGCGATACACCTACGCCGAACTGGGCGAGCGGACCGACGGATTCGCCGCCGGCCTGCAGGAGCGAGGGGTAACGAAGGGCGACCGGGTCGCGGTGCTGGACCCGAACACCCACTACCACCTGGAGGCGGCGTACGGGACCATGCAGGTCGGCGCCGTCCACACGCCGCTGAACTACCGGCTGACGCCCGACGACTTCGCGTACATCCTGAACGACGCCGGCGTGACCGCCATCTACGCCGACCACGAGTACGCCCCCAGGGTGGAGGCGGTGCGCGACGAGGTGCCCACCGAGACGTTCGTCACCGACCGGCCCGAGGCCGTCGACGGCGAGTGGGAGGCGTTCGAGGCAGTGGTCGCGGGCGGGACCGACCACGAGCGCCCGGAGATGAGCGAGGACGAGGTGATCACGATCAACTACACCTCGGGGACGACCGGCGACCCGAAGGGCGTCTGTCGGACCCACCGCACCGAGACGCTCCACGCCTACCTCGTCGCCCACCACCAGCGACTCTCGGACGACGACGTCTACCTCTGGACCCTGCCGATGTTCCACGTCAACGGGTGGGGACACATCTACGCGGTGACCGGGGCGGGCGCACGCCACGTCTGCCTCCGCGGGATCGACCCCGGGACCGTCTTCGAGACGGTCGCCGCGGAGGACGTCTCGTACATGTGTGCGGCGCCGACGGTGCTGAACGGGTTGATGAACCATTACGAGGCGGCGGGCGGCGACGTGGCGACGACGGGCGCCAACCCGGTTCGGGTGGCGACCGCCGGATCGGCGCCGCCAGAGGCGACGATCCGCACCGTCGAGGACGAGTTCGGCTGGTACCTGATGCACGTCTACGGCGCCACGGAGACGGGACCGCTCATCACCACCTCGAACGCCCGGCGCTTCTTCGACGACGACGACGCCGGGCGCTTCGCGCTGAAAAAGCGCCAGGGGATCGGCTACCTCGGCACCGAGGTCCGCGTGGTCGACGAGGACGGAACCGACGTGCCCCGCGACGACGAGACGATCGGGGAGGTCGTGGTTCGGGGCAACCAGGTGATGGACCGCTACTGGGAGAACCCCGAGGCGACCCGGGCGGCGTTCGACGACCGCGTCGAGGGGTACTACCACACCGGCGACCTCGCCACGGTCGACGAGAACGGCTTCGTCTCGATCCAGGATCGGAAGAAGGACATCATCGTGACCGGCGGGGAGAACGTCTCCAGCATCGAACTCGAGGACGTGCTCTTCGATCACGAGGCGGTGAGCGACGTGGCCGTGATCCCCGCGCCGAGCGACGAGTGGGGCGAGTCGCCGAAGGCGTTCGTGGTTCCCGGGAGCGGCGATCCCGACGCCCCGGGCGTGACCGCCGAGGCGCTCGTCGCCCACTGTGGGGACCGACTGGCGTCGTTCAAGATCCCCCGGGAGGTCGAGTTCGTCGACGGCCTCCCCAAGACCGCGACCGGCAAGATCCAGAAGTACGAACTCCGTCAGCGGGAGTGGGCCGACGAGGAGCGGATGGTCGGGGAGGGGTGAGAAGGGACGGCCGACCGGCGAGGACGGGCCCGGGACGCGGGCGCGAGAGGGGGAGGGAAGCGCGGGACGCTCAGAGGTAGGAGGCGTCCCATCGGGTCGCCTTCCGACGGTTGCCACAGGCCGTACACTCCGCCCGCCCCATCGGATCCATCGCCACGGCGAAAGAGCCACACGCGCCACAGAGCCAGCCGTACGGCTCCTCGCGGTCCTCGTCGAGATAGGTGACGTACAGGGGGCCCTTCGAGGCGGTCTCGCCCTCGTCGTAGGCGACGTAGCCGGTCTCGCCGGTCGGGAGCGTCCGGGGTTCGAGCGCGCCCGCCTCGGCGTCGACCGAGCCGGGCGTTTTCACCATCGTCACCTCCTCGTAGGACCGGCCGCCGATCTCGATCTCCCGGCTGCTGGCGACGCCGTAGCCGTGCTCCTCGTAGAACGCCTCGCCGGTCTCGTTGGCCGCGAGCACCCGGCCGCGGAGGCGTTCGGCCCCCTGGACGGTCATCGTCGTCTCGGCCCGCTGGAGGAGGCGGGCGCCGACCCCCTCGCCGCGCTCCTCCGGGTGGACGTGGATCCACTCGATCTCGCCGATCGTCTCCTGGCCTTCGAGGAGGTTGCCCTGGACGAACCCCCGGATCGTCCCGTCGACGAGGGCGACGAGGACGATGACCTCCCCGGCGCCCAGGTCGTAGACGAACTCGTCGCCGTACCAGGTCTCGACGGCCTCGTCGATGACGTCGTCGTCGATGAGCGACGAGTACGAGGCCGCGAGCGACAGCCTGGCGGTCTCCCGGATTCCGTCGATGTCGTCCACGGTGGCTTCGCGGATCTCCATGTCCCCGGCTTGGACTCCTCGGTACAAAAGTGACAAGGCACGCGGGCCGGACCGGTCGGTCTACGGGTGCGTGATGCCGTGGCGGCTGAGAAACTGGCTGACGTCCTTGATCTCGACCGGACTCCCGATGATGCGACAGGTTACGTCGTGGTACGCGACCACCGTCACGGCGAACTCGGCTTCGAGTTCCCCACGCACGTCGTCGAGCGCGTCGCACGGCACCACGATCTGCGTGCTGTCACGGAGCCGCGAGGGATCCGGCATTGGTGACATGTTCTGCGAGCGTATCGGCCCGTATAACCGTATCGAAAGATCGTTGACGCCGCCGTCGAGCGATCGAAAAGACAGGTTTTTCGACGGCCGTGGCCGACGTGCGGACGATGGGTCTCGAGGAGGAGATCGAGGAACTCCGCGAGGAGATCGCCGAGACCCCGTACAACAAGGCGACCGAGGAACACATCGGTCGGCTGAAGGCGAAGCTCGCGGAGAAAAAGGAGGAACTCGAACGGCGACAGTCGTCCGGCGGCGGCGGCCACGGCTACGCCGTCGAGAAGACCGGCGACGCGACCGTCGCCCTCGTCGGCTTTCCGAGCGTCGGCAAGTCCACGCTCGTCAACGCCCTCACCAACGCCGACAGCGAGGTCGGCGCCTACGAGTTCACCACCCTCGACGTCAACCCCGGCATGCTCCAGTATCGGGGGGCGAACGTCCAGCTCCTCGACGTGCCCGGCCTCATCGAGGGCGCCGCCGACGGCCGCGGCGGCGGCCAGGCCGTGCTCTCGGTCGTCCGGACCGCGGACCTCGTCGTCTTCCTGCTCTCGGCCTTCGAGATCGACCAGTACGAGCGACTCCGGCGGGAACTGTACGAGAACAAGATCCGCCTCGACGCCTCGCCGCCGGACCTGCACGTCACCCGCACCGGTCAGGGGGGACTGCGCGTCACCACGACCGACGACGTGAGTCTCGACGACGGGACGATCAAGAACGTCCTGCGCGAACGCGGATACGTCAACGCCGACGTGACGATCCGCGGCGATCTCACGATCGACGAACTCGTCGACGGCGTGATGGACAACCGGGTCTACCTCCCCTCGCTGGTGGCGGTCAACAAGGCCGACCTCATCGACGAGAGCTACCTCCCGACGGTCCGGGAGAACCTCCGGGACGTGGGGATCGATCCCGACGAGGCGGTGTTCATCAGCGCCACCGAGCGGAAGGGTCTCGACGCCTTCAAGGAGCGGATCTGGGACGAACTCGGCCTGGTCCGGATCTACATGGACAAGCCGGGCCGGGGCGTCGACTACGACGAACCCCTGGTGGTGCGGGAGGGCGACACCGTCGACGACGCCCTCGAAAAACTCGGCGGAAGCTTCGTCGAGCGGTTTCGCTTCGCCCGCGTCACCGGTCCGAGCGCCAAACACGACGAGCAACAGGTCGGGCGCGACCACGAACTCGAAGACGAGGACGTCCTCCGGATCGTGGCGCGGAAGTAGGCCGTCCCGCCGTCAGGTCGTCTCCTCGCGGTAGACGCGGACGCCGTCGTCCCCGATCACGACGATCCGGTCGTCGGCCACCACCGGGTGACGATACCCCGTCGCGTCGCGCTGGCGGAGTCGCGGGTCTCCGGTCCGGGCGTCGTACACTCCCATCGCCGCCTGGCCGTCCGCGCCGGTGACGACGACGAGGTCGTCCGTCGCCGCGACGCCGGTCGGGGCGGGAGCGTCCGCGCGCCAGGCCGCCCGCCCGTCGGCCGACAGCGCGACGAGTTCGTCCGACCCGAGCGCGTAGCGGTGCCGTCCGGCGGCCAGCACGGGCCCGACCGACGCCGTCCACTCGGGCGTCCCGTCGGCCGGGGCGAGGCCGAGCGACCCGTCCCCGGCGCTCACGATCAGTTCGTCTCCCGTCGCCACCAGCCCCGTCGGCGGAGCGGTCAGATACCGCGTGTACCGGATCGTCTCCCGCCCGGGATCGACGGCGAGGAGCGTCCCGTCCGCAGGTCGGGCGGTCGCGGCGACGACCAGGCCGCCGGCCCCCACGAGGTGGGTCACCGGACCGGCAGTCGGCACCCGGAAGCACGGCTCCCCGGCGGCACGGGCGTACGCCACGACGCCCGCGTCCGTGCCCAGGACGACCGCCCCGTGGGTGAGGATCGGAGGGCACGTCGGGGCGGCGCCCACGTCCGCCGTCCAGCGGACCGACCCGTCCCGGGGGTCGAGGCCGAACACCGTCCCTTCCCCCGTCGGGAGCGCGACGAGGTCGTCGCCGACGACGGCGCCCCCCGCCGGACCGGCGGCCCGCCGGCGCCAGCGGACGCGACCGTCGGCTGGCGACAGCGCGGCGAGGGCCGTCTCCGTTCGCAGGTAGTACCGGTCACGGTCGACGAGCACCGGTCCGACGCCGGACGGGACCGTCCACGCCGTCCGGAGCGGGAGACCGTTCGGTGCGCTTTCGACCGGCGGATGTCGCGTCGCGCCGGCGTCGTAGCCCGCCCCGGGCCAGGTCTTCGGGGCGGGGGCGACCGGCGCGAGCGAACAGGTGGCCGGCCCCGCCTCGAACCGGGGGCGGGGACGCGGCGTCGTCCGGGTCGCGGCGGGCGTCGCCGCCGTGGTCGACGGCCGGGGCGTCGGCGTCGGGGTGGCCGTGGCGGTGGACCGGGGACTGCCGGTGTCCGGTCCGCCGTCGGTGCCACACCCGCCGAGGAGGGAGAGGCCCACCGTCGCCCGGAGGAACCGCCGGCGGGTCGGGGCGTCCGTGCGGTCGTCCGTCACGTCCGACGGGAGGGCGCGCGGGCCACTGAGCTTTGTGTGCGAGGTGCGAGGGGTCGATTCGCGCGCGGACGGGCGGACCACCGACTTTACACCCCTCGCCCGCCTCCGGACGACCGTGCCATCCGGTCGCCGCGCGGTCGCCGCCCTCCTCGCGCTCGCCGCGGTCCCCTGGTGGGTCCAGACGTTCGCCGGCGGGGACGTGACGCTCCTGTTCCCGTGGGGGATGGTCAACCTGTGGCCGTTCGCGGTCACGACGCTGTACCACTACCTGTTCGTCTACACGACCGGGCTCCCGGGGTTCATCCTCGCGTGGCCGCTCTCCGTCGGCCTCTACCTGCTGGCGCTCGGCTCGGCGATCGGGGGCGCTGTCCTCGGCCGCGAGGACGTCCGCGTCACCGGCGGGTTGCTCGTCCTGGCCGGGATCGCACAGCTCTCGGTCGCCCGGGGCTTCTCCGTCCAGCCCACCCGCACGGCCTATCCCCTCGGGACGGCGGCGCTGTGGGCCGTCGCCTGGCTGTGGTACTGGCCCGCCGTCCGCGACGGGTGGGACCGCTCCCGGACGGGCGGGTGACCGGGACCGATCCGCGCCGGGAGGCGGCGCGTTCCCGTGGACTCTTCTTCCCCGCCCCCGTCGGGTCGCCCATGTCCGGCGTACTCGATCACGTCATGATGCGCGTCGCGGACATCGACGCGTCGCTCGCCTGGTACGGGGAGCATCTGGGCTACGAGGAGAAGGACCGCTGGGCGGCCGACGACTTCACCATCGTCTACCTCGGTCCCGAGGAGCTCCACGAGGAGGGAGCGATGCTGGAACTCACGTACAACCACGACGGCCGGAGCTACGAGATGGGCGACGCGTGGGGCCACGTCGCCGTGCGGGTCGAGGACGTCCACGCCGCCTACGACGAACTGATGGACGCCGGCGTCGAGGACTACCGCGACCCCGAGTCCTGCGGGGGGAGCTACGCGTTCGTGACGGATCCCGACGGCCACGAGGTCGAACTCGTCGAGCGCGACCGGGGTTCGAGATGGAGCCTCGATCACGCCATGATCCGCGTCGAGGACGCCGATCGGGCGCTGGGCTGGTATCTCCGGAAGCTCGGCTACGAACACACGGGCCGGTGGGAGTCCGACACGTTCGCCAACTACTTCATGAAGCCCGCGGGGGCGGCCGACGAGGCGATGGCGGTCGAACTCACCTACAATTACGACGGCCGCTCGTACGCGATGGGCGACGCGTGGGGCCACCTCGCGGTGCGGGCCGACGACCTCCACGACGACTGGGCGACGCTGACCGACCGCGGCGCCGAGGACTACCGCGACCCCGCCTCCTGCGACGACATGTACGCGTTCACGCGGGACGCGGACGGCCACGAGATCGAGGTGGTCGAGCGCGATCCGGACGCCGACGCGCTGTTTCCGGAGTAGCGGCCACGGGACCGTTCGCGGACGGCGCGCCGCTCCGATGGCCCGTGACCGACGGCCGTCGGCCCGGGCGCCTCTACGACAAAGGATTTAGTGCGGGCGCGCCGAACGGCGGGTATGGTCGGCCTCGCCTCCGACGTGCTCGGCTGGGTCGTCGTCGTGACCTTCGGGATCGGGGCGATCCTGTGGCCCCGCCGGCGCGACCTCGCCCGGCGGGTCCTCGTCGGGGCGTGGGGCCTGTTCGCGCTGTTCTGGCTCCAGCTCGTCCCGCATTTCGCGTTCGTCCAGAAGAGCTACATCGAGGGGGTCGGCACCCTGCTCGCGGTGCCGCTCTGTCTGTACGCCGGCTATCTCCTGTATCACGGCCGGGACTCGCTGGTGGCGCTCTCGCGCTCCGTGGCGTGGATGGGACTGATCTACCTCCCGTTCGAGACCATCCCATCCGTCACGGTCGGGGGGACGACGATTCCGGCGCCGCGGACCGTGTTGATCCGGATGGTGACCGGCCAGACCTACTGGCTGATGAGCGCGCTCGGCCACCGGCCGACGGTCGTCCGCGGCGACATCGGCCTCCTGAACACCTTCCACTTCGTCACCCCCGGCGGCCACGTCATCAACTTCTCGCTGATCCTCGCCTGTACGGGGCTGGGGAGCATCTCGATTTTCGCCGGACTCATCGCCGCGGTCGACGCCCCGTTTCGCCGGAAGCTCCGGGCGCTCGCCATCTCGGTGCCGATCATCTACGTCCTGAACCTCGCGCGGACGACGTTCATCGGCCTCGTCTTCGGCAAGCAGTACATGCAGTGGTTCGTCGACGAGGTCCTCTTTCTCTTCGGCGG
This sequence comes from Haloferacaceae archaeon, assembly GCA_042216285.1. Classification (GTDB taxonomy): domain Archaea; phylum Halobacteriota; class Halobacteria; order Halobacteriales; family Haloferacaceae; genus CAZMLQ01. Next base: position 1,436 of record JBDGUC010000014.1, on the reverse strand, counting down.
CACCGACCCCTACAAGGTCTCGTTTTACCTCTCGGATCGCGTGATCAGCCAGAGCCTGGCCGTCCTCGCGCTGATCGTCGTCACGTATCTCGTGGTGCGGGAACTCCCCGAACTGCTCGGAATCGTCGAGGACGCGCTCTTCTTGCTCACCCGCCGGGAGTACGATCTCGCGGCCGCCTTCGACCTGCCCCGGCCGGCGGCGACCGACGGCGGCCGGACGCGGACCTACGAACCCTCGGACGCCTCCGGCGAGGTCGTGGAGTCGTCCGACGGCGCCGACGACTCGGACGCGGACTGACCGAACCCCGGCGGGGCGTCGGCCAGCACCTCCAGGGCCTCCCGTTCGACGTGGTGGAGGTCCCCCGGCACGACGAGCAGGTGGAGCGGGTCGCCGAACGATCGCTCCGCGAGCGCGGAGAGCCGGTCGGCCTCGACCGTCGGAGCCGGGCTTCCGGCGCGGGCCACCACGACCCCCGGCCCGTCGCGCCAGCCGTCGGCGAGCAGACCGGCGGCGACGTCGCCGGTCATGAACCGCTCGCCGTCGCCCCGCCCCGCCGGCGCGTCGACCTTGATGTCGAGGTAGACGAGCGTGTGCAGGCCGCGCGCGCGGTTGGCCTCGATCGACTCCACGACGCTCGCGGGCACCCCCTCGCCCCCGTGGGCCCACGGAAAGGGGAGGGTGACGGCCTTCCCGAACCGGTAGTTCTGGAGCCCCGTCAGCCCGGCGGCGGCCGACCCGGCACTCGTGCCGTGCACCACCCGGGTGTCGATCCCCCGCTCGACCGCCCGCAGGCGGAGGTCGACGTGGGTCGTCGACACCATCGTGTCGCCCGCGGTGAGAAAGCAGGCGTCGCCCGCCTCCGCGGCCGCCAGGATCGGCTCCGGGTCGCGCTCGACGCCCGCCCGGTCGCGCAGTTCGATCGCCGCGTCGTGGACGGATTCGAGCCGATCGAGCGTCGCGCCGGTCAGCCGACTGGTGTAGAACTCCGCGAAGACCCGGTCGGCGGCCGCGACCGCCTCCCGCCCCTCGACGGTGATCGACCGCTCGTCGTAGAGCCCCAGACCGACGAACGTGAGCACGATGGCCCGGTTCGGGGCTCCGAGCAATAAGGGGCGCGCTTGTGGTCCGGACGCGGACCCGCGTCCCCGTCCGGGTAACGTTCATGCCGTGCGGCGGCGTCGGTCCGCCATGGTTTCGGAGGCCGAGGCCAAGGAGATCGCCGGAAGACACGTCGACCGGATCGTGGGCGGACCGGAGGCCGGGTACAGGGTCCGCGAGTCGACGAGCTACGGTCCGGAGGGGCCGGTGGACGTCGAGGTGGAGGTCTGGCGCGTCGCCGACGAGGTCGACGACCCCGCCGTCTACGGGGTCGAGGTGGACCGCGAGGGCGAGATCACGAGTTCGGGGTGGGAGTCATCGACCCACGACTGAAGTC
>JBDGUC010000047.1:0-52991 GCA_042216285.1 Haloferacaceae archaeon | reverse complement strand
GCCGAGGAGTTCGGCCTCCTCCTCCAGCTCGTGAACGTCGCCAAGGACGTCTACGTCGACTACACCGAGGAGAACAACGTCTACCTGCCCGCCGACTGGCTGGCCGCCGAGGGGGTCCCCCAGGAGGCGGTGGTCGACGACGACCACGAGTCCGGGGCCGCCGCCGTCGTCCGCCGGGTGGCGACCCACGCCCGCTCCTTCCTCGACGACGCCCAGACCTACCTCGAAGCGGTCCCGGCGACGGACGGCAACCGGCTCGCGGCGTGGGCCATCCCCTTCCTGCTCGCCGTGGGGACGCTCCGCGAACTGCTCGCCAGACCGGAGGACGCCCTCTCGCCACGGGGCGTGAAGGTCTCGCGCAAGGAGGTACTCGCGGTCGTCTCGACGATGACCGGCGCCGGCCGGCGCGACCGCCTCGGGGAGATGCGCACCGCCGTGGCCAGCGAACCGTTCCATCACCTCGGCGAACCGGCGGACTGACCCCCCACGCGTAGGCTTATGTGGCTCTCGGCCGGGAGGGGTGGTATGGACGACCGAGCAGCTGACGCGGGCGGGGAGCCCGACGCGCTCGACGCCGTCGACCCCGCGGGGATGGAGATCGACCTCGACCGCCTCACCTCGTCGCTGACGCCGCGCGAGGACAACGAGCGGATCACGCTCTACCAGAACACGGTCGCGGTGGCGTGTCCGGTCTGCGAGGCGCCGTTCGACGACCTGGTCCTCTGCAAGGGACCGGCGACGAGCCTCGAACAGAGCGAACCCCTCGACCTCTGCGTGGCGGTCACCGACGGCCGGCCGCTCCTGTTCACCCACAAGCAGTGAGGCGCCGGCCGGCGGTCGGTCGATCGGGAATCGGCATCGATGCGACCCGCCGACGCGTGCCGGCCCGCCAGACTGAACCCGTCGCCGGCCCTCGGTCCGGACATGCGCGAGGTGACACACGCGGCCGAGGGGCCCTACGTCGTCACGCCTGACGACATCGACGCGGAGAAGGGCGACGTGGCGATCTGTCTGTGCGGGCTGAGCGACGACTACCCGTTCTGTGACGGAAGCCACCGCGCGACCGAGGACGAGACGGCCGGCGTCCGGTACAAGTACGTCGACGGCGAGCGACGACCGGTCCGGCTGGAGTTCGTCGACGAGGGATGACCGGCGTGAGCGTGGACGCACGGACCCCGGACTCCGGATCCGACCCCTCGCTCCCGCTTGGCCCCGTCGGCCGCCGTCGCCATCCGCCGGAAAGTATTTGGAACGCTCGGCGGGAGATACCGTGAGATGGACGAGGACAGCGCGGGGACGGTGAGAGAGTGGCACTCACGGTCCGTCGAGGGACTCGCCGGTCTCGGCCACCTCGCCGGCCAGGGGTTCTCCGGGGTGGTCGAACCCGAACGGGGGGCGATGCGGGCGTACGTGACGAACGGGAAAGTCGTCGGGGTCACCGGAGGGGAACTCGACGACCTCGACGGGGCGACCCTGACGGCGTACGCGGCGCCCGACGACGCCATCCCGCTGTTGTTCGCGATGCAGGAGCGTGGCGGCGACCCGCGCGCGCGGTACTACACCGAGGAGACGCCGCTCTCGGAGGTCAACCGGACGCTGGAGGAGGGAGGGTTCACCGGCTACGTCGAACTCTCGGAGAACGTGCTCTCGGGGGATTACTACGTGGTCTACCACGGCGGCCGGTCGTCGAGCGTCGCGTTCGTCGGCGCCAGCCGTCGCCTGCTGACCGGCGAGGAGGCCTTCGAGCGCGCCGCCGACGAGGTCGGCATCTACGACGTCGTCGACGTCGACGTGTCGGTGACCGATCTGCCGGACGGAGCGACGGTCGAGGACGACGCCGGCGGAGCGGTCGGTGGCGGGATCGCCGCGGACGCGGCCGGGGACGACGTCGACGAGGCCGGACCCGAACCCCCGTCGGACGCGGGCAGATCCGACGACGAGTCCCCGTCATCGTCCCCGTCGTCTCCCGCGTCGTCCGCGGCCGCCACCTCGCCGTCGTCATCGGCCGGGGACGATGACGACGACGGCACGAGCACCGGCGGTCGGTCGACGGCGGAACCCGGTGCCGGATCGTCGCCGAGCGGCCCGTACAGCACGGGCGAGGAGATCCGGGTCGGGGCGGGGCTCGGCCTCGACGCGGACGAGAGCGACGACGACCCGGAGGTCGAGGAGGTCGGCGACGACCGCGACGACGAGCGCGGCGGGGAACCGGCGGCCGCGGTCGATGAACCCGACGAGACGGCACGCGACCCGCCGGACGCGACCCCGACCACCCCCGTCGAGGAGGAGGAGACCGAACCCGCGACCGACGAACCCGCGACCGACGAACCCGCGACCGACGAACCCGCGACCGGCGGCCTCTCGATCGGCGAACCGGAGACCGACGAACCCGCGACCGACGAATCCGAAACCGGGGCGTCGCTCGATCCGGGCGCGACCGGGGCGTCCACGGGGACGCCGGAGGAGGTGAGCGGGGGCGAGGGATCGACCGACACCGACGACGCGACCGGCGAACCGTCGGTCGAGTCGACGACCGAGACACCCGAATCGACGGCCGAACCCCCTGGAACGGCGTCCGCGGACGCCGAACCCGACGAGCCCCCGACGGTGGACGGCGCCGACGCCGACGGAGCACGGGGAGACGGGACCCGGGAGACGACCGACGCGGGGGAGACACGCTCTGCCGACGCGGACGGCGACGGGGGATCGCCCCGGACGGCCACACCGGTCCGGGACCGGGTCGAGGCCGAACTCCGGGAGGCCCGCGCGGAACTCGATCGGGTGCGCGCGGAGCGCGACGACTACCGGGACGAGGCCGAGCGCCTCCGCGAGCGCATCGGGACGCTCGAATCGCGGATCGCGACGCTGGAGCAGAGCGAGGACGGAGGGGAGGATCCGGCCGCCGGGGCGGAGCGGTCGCTCTCCCCGGCCGAGGCGTTGAGTGACACCAACCTGTTCGTTCGCTACGGGTCGAAGGCCGAACCGACGCTGGAGACCATCCACGGCGGCGACGTGGACCCCGAGGACGTGAACCGGAACCTGCGGATCGAACGCCACACGCGGTTCGAGACCGAGAGGGTCGTCGTCGACGGCGAACCGTTCGAGTCGTTCCTGACCTCCTCGTTCGAGTACCGGTTCGTGGAGTGGGTGGTCCGGGAACTGCCCTACGAACTGCGGTCGACCGGAAGCCGGACGGGGATGGAACGGCTATACGACGCCGTTCCGGAGATCGATCGGATCCAGTTCGGCGGATCGGTCCGGATCGGCGACGGCTCGGGCGACGACGACGCGCGCGAGTTCGACGTGGTCTTCCGCGATCGGATGGGTGGAGCCCTCGCGGTGGCCGACCTCCACGAGAGCCGCGATCCGACGGGCGGTGCGGCGGTCACGACGCTCGTCGAGGACGCCCGGACCGTCGCGCTGGAGGAGGAGACGCTGGGATCGGCGTTCGTCGTGACGAAGAGTTACTACGAGCCGCCGGCGCTCGAAGCGGCCTCCGGAGCGACCGGAGGCGGGTTCCTCAGTCGAAGTCGCCACAAGAGCTACGTGAAGATGGACCGCAAACGCGGGTTCCACCTCTGTCTGGTCGAAGCGCGGGACGGGGAGTTCAACCTCCGGATTCCGGATCTCTAGGTCTCGATCTCCGCGGTCTCGTCGATCTTCATCGATTCGAGCTTCCCGATCGTCTGGTCGATCTTGTCGTCGAGTTCGTCGACGAACTCGGCCGTGCGATCGGTCGTGATGGCTCCCTGGCTCGACGGCTCGATGAGGTTCTCCTCCTCGAGCACCCGCAGGGAGTAGCGAACCTTGTGGTGGGGATAGCCGGTCTCGTTCGACATCTTCACGATCCCGATCGGCTCGTTGTTGATGACCATCCGGAGGACCTGGAGATGGCGCTCCAACATATCTACCTCTTTCTCCAGTCGGTCTATCATGGCATTTGTTAACTCGCCTGTCCGCAATTTAAACCTTGCTGTCCGGGCGGGCGGGCAGTCGACCGCCGATTGGCGTGAGAGGAGTTAACGCTTCGGGTCTCGGGCCGACGCCGGCCGGGACCGTAACCGGTTTGCCGGAACGGCTGGAAGCACTCGCCGGTCATGACCGTCACGATCGTCGGGACCCAGCTGGGCGACGAAGGGAAGGGGGCGCTCGTCGACCTCTGGGGCGGGAGCGCCGACGTCGTCGCCCGCTACCAGGGCGGCGACAACGCGGGACACACCGTCGTCGAGGGAGGCGAGGAGTACGGGCTATCGCTGGTCCCGAGCGGCGCCGTCCGCGGCAAGGTCGGTCTGCTCGGCAACGGCTGTGTCGTCAATCCCCGGACGCTGTTCGCGGAGATCGACGACCTGCGCGAGCGGGGGCTGGATCCGGACGTTCGCGTCGCCCGACGGGCCCACGTCATCATGCCGTACCATCGGGTGCTCGACGGGATCGAGGAGGAGGCAAAGAGCGACTCGGACCTCGACGCGGGCACCACCGGGCGCGGGATCGGGCCGACCTACGAGGACAAGGCCGGCCGGCGGGGGATCCGCGTCGGCGACCTGCTCGATCCCGACGTCCTCGCGGAGCGACTCGCGTACGCCGTCCCCCAGAAGCGCGCCCTCGCGGAGGAGGTGTTCGGCGTCGAGGCCGGCGAGGCGTTCGACGTGGACGCGCTCCACGAGGAGTACGCCGAGTTCGGCCGGCGACTCGGCGAGGAGGGGATGACCGTCGACGCCGGGGGCTTCCTCGACGAGCGCCGCCGGGCGGGCGACGCGGTGCTGTTCGAGGGCGCCCAGGGGACCAGCATCGACATCGATCACGGCATCTACCCGTACGTCACCTCCTCGAACGCCACGGCCGGCGGGGCCTGCACGGGGACCGGCGTGGGCCCGACGGTCGTCGGCGGGGGCGAGGTGGTCGGAATCGTGAAGGCCTACCTCTCGCGCGTCGGGACCGGTCCGCTTCCGACCGAACTGGAGGGCGACCTGGCCGAGACCATCCGCGAGCGAGGCGGCGAGTTCGGCACCGTCACCGGCCGCCCCCGACGCATCGGGTGGCTCGACGTGCCGATGCTCCGGCACGCCGCACGGACGAACGGCCTCACCGGAATCGCGGTCAACCACCTCGACGTGCTCGCGGGGCTCGACGAACTCCGGGTCGGTCACGCCTACGACCTGGACGGCGAGCGCCGCGAGACCATGCCCGCCACCACCGAGCGATGGGCCGACTGCGAGCCGGTCTACCGCGAGTTCGACACCTGGCCGGACGTGGACTGGGACGCGGTCGCCGCCGAGGGTTACGACGCGCTGCCCGCGGCGGCGCGGGCGTACCTCGACTACCTGAGCGCCGAACTCGACGCACCGGTGTACGCCGTCGGCGTGGGGCCGGACCGCTCCCGGCGGATCGAGCGCGTCGATCCCTTCGAGCGCGCCGAGTGACGCGACACGCGGCATCGCGGCGACGCAACGACGGTCGAACCGCTTTTGTCCGTGCTCCCCCTTCCCCCGGGCGATGAAGGAGTCACTCCTTGAGATCCTGCGGGATCCCCTCGACAAGAGCGAACTCGACCTCGAGGTCGACGAGCGGGACGGCGAGGAGATCATCGAGGGTCGGCTGATCGGCACCGTCACCGGCGAGGTCTACCCCATCGAGGACGGCATCCCGAACCTCCTCCCGCCGGACATGCGCGAGGACTAGAACGCCCCCTGGGTTTTTTCCATCGGGGCGCAATTGTCCGTCCGTGCCAGCGTCGCTACCGGTCGAGGTGAACAACGACCGCATCCACGAAATCCGGGTCATCGACGAGTTCGAAACCGACGGCCCCTTCGTCGTCGATCTGGTCAACCGGGGCCAGCCGGTTCACGTCCACGTCGGGCTCGACGAGGACCTCGCGCGGGTGGCGTCGCTCGACGGCGGCAACCACTACGTCGAGGAGGGATCGACGGCCGCCGTGCCGATCTCGGTCGATCCGGTCGACGAGCCGATCACCGGACGGCTGACCGTCGCCACCGGCTACGGCGCCGAGACGACGGACGTCGCCGTGACCGTCCAGCCCTGGAAGGATCGGAGCTCCGGCGTCCAGGTCGACGAGGACCTCGCGACCCCGGCGGCCCCGGACGAGGGGGCGACCGACGCGACGGGCGGGCTGAACCGGCCCACGCTCCCGGTGCTCGCCCTCGTGGGGGCCGCGCTGGTGGTCGCCGTCGGCGTCGGCTACTTCGCCCCCAGCCCGCCCGTCCTCGTCGGCGTCGGCGTCGTCGTGGGCGCCGCGCTCGCGGCCCTCGTCTTCTCGGTGCGGTAGATCCCGCCGACACGCGTGAACGGGGAGGGGTATCGGGCGCCGGGATCTCCAGTCGGTCGGCGGTCGGGGGGGTCAGTCGGGCGGGCGCGAGTCGTCCCCGATCAGTCCCCGTCGCCGTCGCCGTCCCCGTCGTCGTCCGCTCCGGCGGAGGACTCCGCGAGGCGCCCGTCCTCGTCGAACCGCTTTGCCCGCAGGTAGCGCGCCCGGTACCGGTTGGCGCCCTCGGAGAGGTCGGCCTCCCTGATCTCCTCGGTGCGTCCGTCGGCGACGGCCGCGACGATGGCCTCGACCTGTGCCTTCTCGCTGGGCGTGAGGTCGAACTCGTAGGTGCGGGTCTCCTCGCGTTCGAGGGTCGTCCACGTGCGGGCGGCGGCGATCACCAGCGAACAGGGCTCCCGGCAGGGGAAGACGCCGTCGCCGCGCTCGACGTCGACCGGATCCGTCGCGCTCCGGTCCCACTCGCGGCGCTTGAGACACTGCGAGTCCACACAGCAGGCCTCGGCCAGCCACGCGACCGCCTCGTCCGGGAGGTCGGAGACGACCTCGTACATCCCCGTCTGGCGCGCGGCGGCTTCCTCCCAGTGGGTGACGTCGAGGGCGCCCTCGCGCTCGCGGTGCCAGTTCGGGATCGTGGCCGGATAGACGACCTCGACGGTCTCGACCAGGTCGCGGCCGTCGAGGGCCGGATAGACCCAGCCCGACCGGAGGCTCGGGGCCGTCTTCAGCGGCCGGTAGCGACCCCGCTCGTCGACCTTCGCCAGGTCGCGGGCCGCAAAGGGATCCTCGACGGCGTCGAGGTCGTCGACGGCCGCGTCGGCGTCCTCGACGTGCCGGAGGTCGTACCGGCGCCCGCCGCCGTCGGCGAGGCGCGCGGTCGCGCGAAGCTGTCCCCACTCGCGGACGAGGCCGTCCGCCAGGGCGTCGTATCGGTCGGGAACGCCGCGCTCGTCGGCGCGCTCGATCCACCGGAGGAAGGCGCGCCGGCTCTCGCTCACGTCCCCGACGTCCCGTGCCCAGTAGGACCAGTTCGAGACGTACCGCGGGTGGGCCGCGAGCGCGTCCCGAAGCGCCGACTCGGACAGACCCGCGGCACCGTCGCCGGGGGTCTCGAACGCGTAGCCGTCCGCCCGGGACTCGACGCGGAGGCCGTCGCAGGCGACGCCGTCGTCCGCCGCGACGACGAGCGCGTCGATGGCCCCGTCGCGCACGCCGTCAGTCATCCCGTCCCGCCGCCGCGACCGTGGTCCCGTCGCGGGTGCGCGCGCGGACGTCCGCGACCGCCCCGCCCACGTCGGCGCCGGCGTCGGCGGCGCGTTCGAGGATCACGTCGGCCATCAGGGCCTCGGTACCGACGGCGCCGGCGTACCAGATCCGGTGGCCGTCCACCGTCGCGGGCACGTCGTAGCCCGTGCGGTGGTCGTCGGTCAGTCCGGCGTCCTCGGGGATGTCCTCCTGGGTGTGGAAGCCGTCGGCGACGAACAGGGGGACGACGACCACGTCCGTCGCGGTGAAGTGGTCGGTCACGTCGTCGACGGCCGGTTCCTCGTCCATGAACAGCGCGCACACCTCCTCGAACCGGTCGCGCCGACGGAGGCGGTCGGCGTGGTACTCGACGGCCTTCGCGCTGTTCTCGTTGCGCTCGGTGCCGTGGCCGACGACCGCGAGGCCGACGCCCGGCCCCACGTCGGGGTCGCCGGTCACCGACTCCGCGCGCCGGACGATCACGTCGGTCATCGCCCCGTGGGTGCCCACCGGCCCGCAGTAGTGGACGGTCTTGTCCACGTCCGCGGGGGCGAACGTGGCCGCCTCGGCACTCAGCCCGTCCGACTCCCACGCGTCGACCTCCCAGCCCTCCAGGCGGAGTTCGCGGGGGATCACCCGCTCGGTGAAGTAGCCCTCGCTGATGAACAGCGGGACGACGTAGACCTCGTCGGCCGCGACGGTGCGAAGCACCTCGCGCACCGACGGCTCCTCCTTCCAGAAGCCCGTCCGGACCTCGTCGAACGCCCCGACCGCACGGATCGTGTCGGCGTGTGCGTTGGCGGGCGCGCTCGAATCGGGGTTGAGGTGGGAGCCGTGGGCCACGACGACCAGCGCTTCCATACGGGAGTCGTGGGCCGGGGCGGGCTTAGGGGCTTCGTCTGTCCCGCGTTCGGTCGTCCGGTCGCCATCCGGCGCACGGTCGCCCCGTCGCCCCGTCGCCATCGAGCGCCGGGACGCCAGCGCCCTGCTGACCGCCGCACCGACGCTCGGGGGTCACGGTCGGCCCGTCGAGACGTCCGTCGTTTCGACGGTTTAACAACGGGAGCGCAAGTAGCCCCGCGCGATGGCCCTGTCGGTGACCAACACGCTGAGGGGCGAGCGCGAGGAGTTCGAGGTCGACGGCGACGAGGTCCTGCTGTACGTCTGTGGGCTGACGGTCTCGGACGACGCCCACCTCGGACACGCACGGGTGTGGGTCCACGCGGACGTGATCCACCGCTGGCTCGAACACCGCGGCTACGAGGTGCGCCACGTCGAGAACTTCACCGACGTGAACGAGAAGATCGTCGCCCGGATCGGCGAGGACGACCTCGGCGACGACGAACTGGCCGTTTCCAATCATTTCATCGCCCGGATCATCGACGACATGCGGGGGCTGAACCTGGAGCGCGCCGAGGTCTACCCCCGGGTCTCCGAGCACGTCCCCGAGATCGTCGACCTGATCGAACGACTGCTCGACAGGGGGTACGCCTACGAGGCCAACGGCTCGGTCTACTTCGACGTGACCGCCTTCGAGGAGTACGGGGCGCTCTCGAACCAGTCGCTCGACGACCTCGAAGCCCAGGGCGACCCCGCCGAGCGACGCGAGAAGCGCCACCCCGCGGACTTCGCGCTGTGGAAGGCCGACGGCGTCGCCCCCGCGGACGTCGAGGAACACCGGACCGCGGACGCGGCGCCGCCCGAGGAGGCCGTGACGGGCGCCGAGACGTGGGACTCGCCCTGGGGCGAGGGACGGCCGGGCTGGCACGTCGAGTGCTCGGCGATGTCGATGGCCCACCTCGACGAGACGATCGACGTCCACCTGGGCGGGCACGACCTGATCTTCCCCCACCACGAAAACGAGATCGCCCAGAGCGAGGCGGCCACGGGCGAGCGGTTCGCCCGGTACTGGCTCCACACCGGCCTGCTGGAGACCGAGGGCGAGAAGATGTCCTCCTCGCTCGGCAACTTCTTTTACGTCACGGACGCGCTGGCGGAGTTCGGGCCGAACGTCCTGCGGACGTTCTACCTCGGCGCGGACTACGGGACGAACCAGGCGTTCTCGGAGGACGCCCTGCGCGAGGCCGAGGAGCGCTGGGAGCGCCTCGACCGCGCCCACGAGCGCGCGGTCGAGGCCTGTGACTCCGTCGACGCCCGGACGAAGGTCGCGGACGGGACGCTCCGGGCCGCCGTCGACGAGGCGCGCGAGCGGTTCGCCGCCGCGATGGACGACGACTTCGGCGTGCGCGAGGCGACGGCGGCGCTCCTCGACCTCGCCAGGACCGTCAACCGGCACGTCGACGGGCGCGCGGAGTACGACTACCGCGGTCTCCGGCGGGCGATCGAGACGTTCGAGGAGCTCGCGGGCGACGTGTTCGGCCTGCAGTTCGAGGAGCCGAGCGACGGGACGGCGGGGCTCGCGGACGACCTGGTCGACCTCGTGCTCGACCTCCGGGAGGCCGAGCGTGCGGCGGGGAACTACGACCGCGCGGACGCCCTCCGGGAGGACCTGGCCGCCCTCGGAATCGAGGTCGAGGACGGGGCGACGGGACCGACCTACCGGATCGAGCGCTGAGGGGGCCCGCGGGCCACCCGGACCGCGCGGCGGGCGGCGGGCCGTCGGCGGGCCGCGATCACTCCTCGTCGAGACCGATCTCCTCGACGATGGCCTCGACGACGTCCCAGTGTGCCCGGACTCCCTCGGTCGGGACGTAGACGGCGCCGTACTCCTCGCCGCTCGATTCGAGGATGTCGTGCTCGACGAGCACGTCCAGGTGGTGGCGGACGGTCTTGTAATCCAGGTGCAGGTCCTCCGCGAGCCGGTTTGCGTTGCGGGGCTGCTCGTCGAGCGCGCACAGGATCCGCGCGCGGTTCTCGCCCCCGCGCGTCCCGGTGAGCACGTACCAGAGGACCGACTCCATCACTAGATGGGAGGGAATCGGGACGGGTAAGGTCATCGCTCAGACGTGAATAGTTCACATCCGTCTGGCACGTCGAAGAGGCCGAGACGGACGCCGGCGTCGAGCCAGCCGTGGCCGTACGAGAAGGACGCGAGCGCGTTCACGGGGTCGTCCTCGGCGCGGAAGTGGCGCCCGTCGTCGAGGTACGACCGCGCCATCTCCCGGCAGTCGGCCGCGGCGGCGCCGAGCGGGCTCTCCGGGGGGACCGCCGGGTCGGCGGCGTCGAGCGCGTCGGCGAGCAGCCGCTCGTACCGCTCGGTCTTCTCGGCCAGGTCGGCGGCCATGCCTCCGCGTCGGCCGTCCCCGGGGGTAAGCGTGTCGGCGCGGTCGGGTCCGTCCGACGCCCGGCAGCACAACTTATAGGCCTGCGGGTGGCCAACCGGTGATATGGCCGAGACCGAGGAGGAGCCGGAGCACCGTCGGCTCCTCATCGCCGGAACGGGCATCGCGGGGCTGACGGCCGCCATCTATGCCGCACGCTCGAACGACGAGCCGCTGGTGTTCGAGGGCGACGAGCCCGGGGGGCAGTTGACGCTGACGACCGACGTGGCGAACTACCCGGGGTTCCCCGAGGGGATCAGCGGGCCGGACCTCGTCAACGACATGAAAGAGCAGGCCCGGAGGTTCGGCGCCGAGATCAGAAACGGCGTCGTGGAGTCGGTCGACGACTCCACCCGACCCTTCCGTGTGACGCTCTCGAACGGCGACGTCCTCACCGCGGACGCGGTCGTCGCCGCCTCGGGCGCGAGCGCCCGCACCCTCGGCGTCCCCGGCGAGGACGAACTGATGGGCTACGGGCTCTCGACGTGTGCCACCTGCGACGGCGCGTTCTTCCGCGACGAGGACATGATCGTCGTCGGTGGAGGAGACGCGGCCTGCGAGGAGGCCACCTTCCTCACCAAGTTCGCAGACACCGTCTACCTGGTCCACCGACGCGAGGAGTTCCGCGCCGAGGACTACTGGATCCAGCGAGTCGAGGAACAGGTCGAGGACGGCGAGATCGAACTCGTGCTCAACACCGAACTGACCGAGATTCACGGCAGCCGCGAGGAGGGCGTCGACCACGTCACGCTCGTGCGCCACCCCGAGGGCCACCCGACGGAGAAGCCGGACGACCCCGAGACCGAGGAGTTCGACTTCGACGTGGGCGCGGTGTTCTACGCCATCGGCCACACGCCGAACACCGACTACCTGGAGGGGACCGGCGTGGAACTCGACGACGCGGGTTACGTCCGCACCGAGGGCGGCACCGGCGGCGGGCAGACGGCCACCGGCGTCCCGGGGCTGTTCGGCGCCGGCGACGTGGTCGACTACCACTACCAGCAGGCGATCACCGCCGGCGGGATGGGCTGCAAGGCGGCCCTCGACGCCGACGCGTACCTCGAAGACCTCGACCGCGAGCGCGCCGAGGAGACCGAAGCGGCGGCCGCCGACGACTGACGCTCCCGCTCCCGGCTCTCGGCCGAGCGGTCCCCGCCGCCTACTTACGACTGGAGCGTGTCGGCGGCGTATGGTCGAAGACGAAGACGAGACGTACACCATCGAGGGACCGGACGGAAACGCATCGACGGTCGCCCTGCCGGCCGGCCTCGCCGACGTCTTCTCCGAGGACGACGAGTCGCCGACCGACGTGCTCGCGGCGTTCGTCGTCCAGACGTTCGCCCAGCAGACCCACGCCGCGGTCCACCACTCCGAGGGGGACGCACCCGAGGACCTCGTGGCGATGAACGACCGCATGGAGGAACTGTTCGAGGAACGGTTCGGCGTCTCGCTGACCGAGGCGATGGGCCACGGCCACTGACCGCGGACGTCGACGCCCCGGCGGTCCTCGCGTCGCGTGCCGTCGACGGCGCAGTCGCCCTCGGATCCCTCAGAGGAGCGCGAGCGGCGCCATCAGGGCGAAGCCGGCGACCAGGCCGGCCAGGAGTTCCGTCCGACCGCCGCCGGGGATTCCCTCCCCGATTTCGAGCGCCTCGGGGATGAACTCGGAGGCGACCAGATAGATCATCGCCCCGGCGGCGAAGCCGAACCCGAACGGGAGGAACTGGCGGGCGATCCGGACGAAGTAGAACGCGATCACCGCCCCCAGCGGCTGGGGGAGGCTGGAGAAAATCGCCCACCAGACCATCCGCCAGTTCGACACCTCCATCGCCTGGAGCGGGATCGAGATGGCCACCCCCTCGGGGACGTTGTGGATGGAGATGGCGACGGTCATGAAGACGGCCAGAAGCGGCACGGCGAAACCGAAGAGCGGGATCCCGCCCGAGAAGCCGAGGTCGGCGAAGGAGACGCCGACGGCCACGCCCTCGGGGAAGCTGTGCACGGTGAGGATGCCGAGGATGAGGACGAGTTTTTTGAAGTCCGCGGCCTCGTAGCGCGTCGGAGAGACCTCGTAGTCGTCGATGATCCGGTGGGCGACGACCACCAGGACGACGCCGGCGAGCATCCCCGGGCCGATGCCGTCCGGCACCGGAATCCCGCCGACCCGGACGATCCCGAACACCGGCCCCACGGCCAGCCCCTCGAAGATGAGGCCGAACACCGAGGCCGACACCATGATGCCCGAGGCCAGCCCCCAGAGGACGACGTTCCAGCGATCCGCCAGGTCCTCGAAGAAGAAGAAGGGGATCGCTCCCAGTCCCGTGGCGATGGCCGTCACCAGTCCGGCGAGGAAGACGAACGCGACGGCACCGAATCCGACCATGAAAGCGGTTGGGTGCCGAGGCGTATAAGGTTTCAGATTTGTGACCGATTCGGCCGGCCTAAATCCCGACCGGCGGCGGGGCGGCGGATCGACGCCGGGGGCTCGCCCGTCGCCGTCAGCGCCGTCGCCGACGGTCCGACGACAGCCCTTAGACCCCGCGGGCGCTACCGGGGGCCGTGCATCCCCGAGCGGCGGAGTTTCGCGAGCGCGTCCGCGAGCGCCACGATCTGACGGTCGAGGTCGAGGAGTTCCCCGAGGGGACCCGGACGGCGGCCGACGCCGCGGACGCGATCGGGTGTGCGGTCGACCGGATCGCCAGCAGCCTGGTCTTCGAGACCGGCGCGGGGGTCGTCGTCGTGGTCGCGAGCGGCGCCGACCGGGTGAGCGAGGCGAAACTGGCGGAGGCGCTCGACGTGTCCGAGCGGACGGTGACGACGGCCGATCCCGGGCGGGTCAGGGAGGTCACGGGCTGGAGCATCGGCGGCGTCCCCCCGCTCTGTCACGACGGCGACCCGCGTGTGCTCGTGGACGGGGATCTGCTCGACCGTCCGGTCGTCTACGCGGCGGCGGGCACGCCCGAGGCCGTCTTCCGGATCGACCCCGACCGCCTGCGGCGCCTGGCCGGCGCGGAGACGGTCGACGTGACCGGCGACGACGGCCGGTGACGGCGTGGCGAGCACCCCGGGACGGGTGCCGGCCGCGACGGACGCCTACGCCCGGGGCAGGCGAACGCGGACGACGGTCCCCGCCGGCGTGTTCTCCTCGACGGCGAACGCGCCGTCCGACGCCGTACACACCCACTTGACGAGCCACAGGCCGACGCCGCGGCCGTGGACCAGCGGGGACTCCTCCCCGCGATCGAGCGCCGCGAGTTCGATGTCCGGGACGCCCTCGCCCGTGTCGACGACGACGACCTCGACCGCGTCGTCCTCCGCGACGATCCGCACGGTGATCGACAGGCCGTCGGAGTCGTTGTGGACGATGGCGTTCTCGATGGTCTCGACGACGACCGTCCCGGCGAGGGGGTGGGCTCTGATGGGGGCGCTCTCGGCGAAGTCCGTCTCGATCGAGATCCCGTCGGTGTCGAGGTCGTTCGTCCGGAGATACCCCTCCACGTAGTCGGCGAGGTCGACGGTCATCCGGTCCCCGGCGGACCGTTCCAGGGACTCGATCTGGAGGAGTTTCTCCGCGTGATCGAGGAGGCGTTCGAGCGCGTCGGCAGACCGGTCGAGCCACTCGCGGGCGTCGGTCCCGTCCGCGGTCGCGCCGAGGCCGTCGTCGACGTGCTCCAGACCGCCCAGCGCCACGGTGAGTTCGTTCCGGACGTTGTGTCGCAGGACCCGGTTGAGGACCTGGAGCCGCTGGTTGAGTCGCGTCGTTTCGTGGTACTCCTCCTCCAGGGCGTCCTGTCTGGCGATCACCTCGTCGAAGACGAAGCCGGTCGGGGTCCCGACGACGGCCCCGGCCACCAGCGCGGTGACGACCGCGAAGGGGTAGTCGAACCCGGTCACGTTCATCGGGAGTTGCGTGACCAGGATGATCCCGACCGTGCCGACCGAGATGGCCATGAACACCAGACTCACGATGACGGCGCTCGCGTGCTTCTCCGCGCCCCGGTCGATGCGGGTGGTCCACCGCGCGGCGGCGGCGACGACGACGGCGCCGCTACAGGGGACCAGGATCTCCACGAGCGAGACGCCGATCGGTTCCGGGTCGAGGATCGGCTGGCCGAGCGCCAGGACGGCCAGTCCGACGGCGATGGCGACCAGGGCGACCGGCGATCGGTGGGGGACGCTCGGCCGATACCGCAGGAGCCGACGGATCGCGGCGTCGACGAACCGGTCGGTGACGGTCGGCGACCGTTCGGTGCGCCGGTCGACGCTCCCCGTCCGCCGCTTCGGCGCTCGTTTTCCCTCGCTCATTCCGACGCAACTCCCGGTGACGGCCGCTCCCGGATCCCGGCCGCGCGCCCGTCCCCGGAGATCCGCTGGTGGGCGTCACGTATTCACCGGGACTGATAGTTCCATCGGCCGGCGACGGTCGGCGACGCGACGGCGACCGCGTCGTCACCGAACTGGAACGGGCCGGGCGACGGTCAGTCCCGCGCGTCCCAGCCGCGATCCGTCGCGTTCAGCCGCTCGGCGCCGTCGGCGGTGACGACGACCAGGTCCTCGATCCGCACCCCGAAGCGCCCGTCGAGGTAGATTCCCGGCTCGACGCTGAAGACCATCCCCGGTTCGAGGCGGACGTCGCTCCCGGCGGCGACGAACGGCTCCTCGTGGATCTCCAGACCCACTCCGTGGCCGGTGCGGTGGACGAACTCGTCGCCGTAGCCCGCCGCCTCGATCACGGCCCGGGTCGCGCGGTCGACCTCGCCCGCCGTCGCGCCGGGTTCGACGGCCGCGACGCCCGCCGCCTGGGCCTCCCGAACCGTCTCGTGGACCGCCACGAACCCCTCGGGCGGGTCGCCGGCGAAGACGAGCGTCCGGGTCTGGTCGCTCGGGTACCCGTCGACGAGGGTGCCGAAGTCGAGCACGACCGGATCGCCCCCCCGGATCTCCCGGTCGCCGTGGGCGTGGTGGGGGCGGGCCCCGTTCTCCCCGGCGGCGACGACCGGCTCGAACGGCGACCCCTCGCCCCCCTCGTCGGCCAGCCACCGTTCGATGCGCCGGGCGAGTTCCGTCTCCGTCAGCCCGACGACCGCCGACCCCCGGTCGCGGAGCCGGTCGACCACGGCGTCGGCCGCCCGGGCCGCCGCGCGGAGGGCGTGGAGTTCCGCGTCGTCCTTACGACGCCGGAGCGGCCCCAGAACCTCGCTCGCCAGGCCGAACGCCGCGTCCGGCGCCGCCGCCTGCACGTCCAGCACGAACCGCGCCCACATCCGGTCGTCCAGCAGGATTCGCTCGCCGTCGAGGTCCCGTTCGGCGACGACCCGCTCGACGAGCGCGGTCGGGTCCTCGTCGTCCCGCCAGGCGCGGACGTCGTCGATCCACGTCGCGTCCCGCACGTCCGCCGCCACGAGTTCGGGGACGACGAAGGTCGGGGCGCCCTCCGCGGGGACGACCAGCAGGCAGTGGCGCTCGGAGGGCTCCCCGGCGTAGCCCGACAGATACCGGACGTTGGGCCCGGGCGCACAGACGAGTGCCGCGGCCCCGCACTCGCGCAGGCGCTCGCGGGCGGCGCGTGTCCGTCGCTCTCCCGGCGGTGCCATGGCTCGCCGTTCCCCCGCGGCACCGAAATACCTGCCGTCCGCTCGCCGGCCACCGTCCGGCGAGCGGGGTGTTTAACTCGAACGCCGCCGCCCCGCAGGACGTGACGCGTCCCACGGTCGCGGCGCTCGACGACGCCAGGGAGACCACCGCGGCCCTACTGGTTCCCCTCGACGCCGGGACGTGGGCCCGGCTGGCCGTCCTCGCCCTCCTCGTCGGCGGGTGGGGCGTTGGCGGGCCGGTGATCCAGGTCCTCCCCGACGCCACCCCGTCGACGGGCGGCCCTCCCGCGGGCCCGGGGATCAACGTCCCCGGCCCCACTCCCCTCCCCTCGCCGGCGGTCGCGGAACTCGCCATCGCCCTCCTCGCGGTCGCGGTCGTCCTCGGCGCCGCCTATGCGCTCGCGGGCGCGGTCGCCGAGTTCGTCCTGGTCGTCGCCGTCCGCGACGGTCGGGTCCGCCTCCGCGCGCCCGCCCGCGCTCACCTGGGCCGAGGGAGCCGGCTGTTCGGCTTCCGGTTGGCCGTCTGGCTCGTCGCCCTGGCGCTCGTCGGGGTGCCGGCGGCGCTGGTCGCCGCGGGCGCCGTCGGCGTCTCGCCCGCACTCCTCGCGCTCGCGCTCCCGCTGGTGTGTCTGGGGCTGGTCGTCCTCGTCGCGGCCGGACTCGTCGCGCGGCTCACGACCGACTTCGTCGTGCCGACGATGGTGGTCCTCGGCGCACGCGGGACGCCGACCCGGGGGTGGCGCCGGCTCTGGCCCGTCCTGCGGGCCGACCCGGTCGAGGTCGGCCTCTACCTGCTCGGCCGGATCGCCCTCGGGGTCGGGGCCGGCGTCGCCACGGGGCTGGTCGCCGGCCTCGTGGCCGTCGCCGCCGCCGTCCCGTTCGCCCTCGTCGGGCTGGTCGGCTACCTCGCGCTCGGCCCCGCGCCCGGTCCCGGCGGGACCGCCGCGCTCGCGCTCCTCGCGGCCGCGTACCTCCCGGTCGCGCTGGTCGGCTGGCTCCTCGTCCGGGTTCCCGTGGTCGTCTTCCTGCGGGCGTTCTCGCTCGCCGCGCTCGGCCGCATCGAGCCGTCGCTCGACCTGCTCGGGGCGAACGAGGACGGACCGGCGATCGACGGGGGCGGGACCGAGCGAACCGGTGGGTGAGACGGGCGGGTGGACCTACTGGAGCCGTTCGGTCGTCTCGACGAGCGGATGGTGGGCGTAGTCGACGATTTCGATGTCGTCGATGGTTTCGAGCCCCTCCCGGTCGGCGGTCCGGGCCATCCCGAGGTCGACCTCGCGGCCGATGACGATCACGTAGGCGTCCATCTCGTCGACGTCGAGGCGGTCGGCGGCCATCACCCGGTGGTGGCCGTCGGCGAGGATCAGCGTTCCTCCGTTGTCGATGACGACCAGCGGCTCGGCCAGCCCGCGCTCCAGTTCGTAGCGTCGCCCTTCGAGTTCGTCGGCGTAGACGCGCCCCTGCGTCGGGGTGAGCCGGTCCAGGTCGACCGTGCGGCGCGCCTGGTCCACCTCGATCCCGTGGATGCGTTCGAGGGTGCGCATCAGTTTGCCGACCTTCTCGGGGGTCGCGCGCTCGATCTGCGAGCGGATGACGTCGGTGTTGGAGATGATGCCGACGAGGTTGCCGGCGTCGTCGACGACCGGGAGCTTCTGGATGCCCGAGCGGAGGATGACCCGGGCGGCGTCGTCGACGTTCATGTCGGGGTGGGCGACCACGATGTCCTCGACCATGACGGTGAAGATCCGGGCGTTGTCGTCGGCGAGAAGCAGGTCCCGCGCGGAGACGAACCCCTCGACGTTCCGCTTGTCACAGACGGGAAAGCCGTTGAAGCCGTCGCTCTCGACGATCCGGGTGGCGACCTCGGAGACCGTGTCGTCGGGCGAGACCGTCTCCACCTCGCGGGTCATGTACTCCTCGACGGTCGCCTTCTCGCTCATCGCCCCGGGGTACGCCGTGGCGACAAAAAAGGTTAGCCGTCGCCGTCCGGGTCGTCGAACGGAAATCCGCTCGTCGCCGGATCGGGCGGTCGGACGGGCGCCGCCTCCAGCGTCTCGAAGAAGCGCCGGCCGAGCAGGTCGTCGACGGCGTCGGCGAGCGAGTCGGTCGAGTCGTCGTCCACCTCGGCGAGGATGCCGAGCGGGATCTGTGCGCCGGCCATGTCGGCGTGGCCGCCGGCGCTCCCGATGGGGCCGAACGCGTCCCGGAGCGTCTCGCCGAGGTCGATCTCGGACTGGCGCCCGCGCGCCGAGACGTAGACCGTCCCGTCCATGATCCCGTGGACGAGCGCGATGTGGATCCCGGCCATGCCGACGAGCCGTTCGGCCGCCTGGGCCAGCGCGTCCCTGTCGTTGATCCGGCCGACGCCGGAGACCACCGTGTCCCCGCGCACCTCGCGGTTCCGGATGGCCCGCGCCAGCGTCTCGAACACCTCCGCGGTGATGCTCGGCGACTCGACCTGCGAGAGCACGTCGGTGTCGACGTGTTCGATCAGGGACGCCGCCGCCTCGTAGTCGGCGATCGAGACCTCGCGCGTGAAGTCCCGCGTGTCGACGCGGATGCCGTACAGGAGCGCGGTGGCGACCGTCCGGTCCGGGACGATGCCGTATCCCGACAGGTAGGAGGCGAGCACCGTGCTCGTCGCCCCCGCCTCCGTCCGGAGATCGACGAATCGCGCCTCGACCGGCGCCCGGGGCGGATGGTGGTCGAGCACCACGTCGACCCGCGTCTCCGGCGGCAATCCGTCGTTGACGCCGGGGCGGGCGTGATCGACCAGCGCGACGCTGCCGAACTCCTCGGCGACGGTCACGTCGTCGAGCCGCCGGAGGTCGAGGTCGAGCAGGTTGACCAGCGCCCGGTTCTCCTGGTGGGAGATGTCGCCGAAGTAGCAGGCCTGCGCGTCGAGGCCGACGGCCGCGGCCAGACGCACGAGCGCCAGCGCGCTCCCGATGGCGTCCGGGTCGGGGTTGTCGTGGGCGACGACCGCGAGGGGCGCCGGCACGGTGCGCAGGACGCGACGGAGCCCCTGCAGGCGAGTGCCGTCGTCGCCGGTCGCCACGTCGAGGACCGCCCCGGCCAGCCGGTCGGTCGCGTCGACCACGTCGTCGGCGACCTCCCCGACGGCCTCCCGCACCTCCCGGTCGGCGTCGGCGTCGAGGTGGACGACGAGGCGGGCCGCGGGAAACGCCGCCCGGGCCGACGCGGCCACGCGCCGGGCCGACCCCGACGGCACCGTCACGAGGACCACCTCGGCCTCTGACGGATACGTCGTCCGGTCGGCCGGATCGCCGACCCGAACGTCCGCGGCCCCGTCCCGGAGAGCGGTCGCCAGTCCCTCGTCGGCCACGACCGCGACGCAGTCGCCGGGCCACGTCACGAGCGTCCCGAGGACGGTCCGGGCCACGCCCCCGTCGCCGAGAACCAGCCACCGGACCATACCCGCAGGTCGGTCGCCGCGCTCAAAACCCTACCGTCCGGCGGTGGAGTTAAGCGCGCGAGGAGTGTGGTACGACGTGGCATGACGCCCGACGCCGCCCTCGTCGACGCCGACTTCGCCGACCGGCTCGAACGCGCCTGCCGGACGGCGGTCGGCGACACCCTCCGGAGCATCACCTACTTCACCCGGGAGGACTACCGGCAGGTCTACCTCCGGTCGGACCTCGAACCCGACGCCGACCTCGCGGGGTTCGTCGACCACGAGTCCGACGGCTTCCGGGCGAACACCGCCTACCGGGGGTCCGAACTCGGCGAGTATCGCTACACGATCCGGGTCTTCGAGAACGGCTACCTGACGCGCGTCACCGTCGGCGACCGCGGCGTCTTCGTCACGACCGACGGGCTGACGATCCAGCGCTCCCAGGACGTCGCGGAGACGCTCTCGCGCCTCCTGGCCCGACCCTAGGCGCCGGCGAACAGCGCGGCCGCGGACGCCTGTGCGGTCTGGACGATGGGCCCGAACGCCGGCAGGAGCAGGAGCGTCCCCAGCGCGGCGACGAACACCGCGGTGTAGAGGCCGACGGGCTTCTCGCCGATCTCCAGGTCGCCGGCCGGCTCCTCGATCCACATCGCCTTGACGACCCGCGAGTAGTAGAACAGCGAGAGTGCGCTGTTCACCGCACCGACGGCCGCGAGCCACCAGAACCCTCCCTCGATGGCCGAGTAGAAGAGGGCGTACTTCGAGAGGAAGCCGCCGAACGGCGGGAGGCCGGCGAGCGAGAACATGAAGACGGTCATCGCCACGCAGGCCATCGGCGCCCGCGTCGCCAGCCCGTTGAAGTCCTCGAAGGTGCGACCGATCTCCCAGCGCTCGGTCAGCGCGACGAACAGGAACGCGCCGGTGTTCATGAAGCCGTAGACGAGCAGGTGGGCCATCGACGCGCCGAGGATGTCGCCGTTCGGCCCGCCGCCCGAGAGCGCCGCCAGGCCGATCAGGGCGTAGCCCGCGTGGCCGACCGACGAGTAGGCCAGCATCCGCTTGACCTTCTCCTGGGTGGCGGCCGCGAAGTTGCCGAGCGTCATCGTCACCACGGCGAGGATCTGGAAGGCGAGCACCCAGTCGATCCCCATGGGAACGACCTGACCGACGGGGAAGGCGACGGCGAACACGCGGAAGGCGACGGCGAAGCCGGCCGCCTTCGAGGCCGACGAGAGGAACGCGCTGATCGGGGCGGGCGCGCCCTCGTAGGCCTCCGGCGCCCAGAAGTGGAACGGGACGGCGGCGGTCTTGAACGCGAAGCCGCCGGCGACGAAGAGGACGCCGAGCCCCGCCACGCCGACGAGACCGCTCGCGTCGGCCAGGCCGGAGGCCACGTCGCCGAGCACCAGCGACCCCGTGACGGCGTAGACCAGCGAGATGCCGAACGCCAGCACCGCCGACGAGAGCGCGCCGATCAGGAAGTATTTCAGCCCCGCCTCGACGCTCCCGCGGTTGTGCTTGAGGTAGGCGACCAGCGCGTACGACGGGAGGCTGGAGAGTTCCAGCGCGACGAACACCGTCGCCAGCGAGTTGGCCGCCGCCATCAACGTCATGCCCGTCGTGGCCAGGACGACGAGCGTGTAGAACTCGGCCTGGTAGTCCTCGCCGCGCAGGTAATCCGAGGAGGCGACGGTCACCATCGCGGCGACGCTCGTGAACACCAGCGTGAAAAAGAGGCTGGTGCCGTCGACGATCAGCGCCCGGCCGTAGAGCGTGATCGCGCCGCCGGTGTCGGGCTGGCCGGTGCCCGAGAGCAGGTACCAGCCCGCCAGCGCGAACGCGGCGAGGACGCCGACCGTCGAGACGCCGGCGAGGACGTCGTTGCCGACGTCCTCGGAGACGCTGTCGATCCCGAGCAGGACGAGGGCCGTGAGCCCCAGGACGATCGACGGGCCGAGCGCGGTCCAGGTCGGGAGCGCCGTCGACTGGAGGAGCACGTTCGGGAACATCAGATCCCACCTCCGAACTGGAGGATCGGCGTGATCGCGTCACGGATCATCCCGAAAAAGAGGTCCGGGGCGACCCCGAGCGCGATGACACAGAGGAGCAGGATGGCGAGGGGGACGACGCCCGAGAGCGGGGCGCCGGCCACCTCGTAGTCGGTTTCGAGCCGGAAGGGCCCGAACAGCGTCCGCTGCATCGCAAAGAGCAGGTAGCCGGCCACGACGACGATGCCGAACATCGCCACGGCGGTAAAGAGGGGCGCCATGGGGAGGTGGCCCGACGCGAACGAGCCCTTGAAGATGAAGAACTCGGCGGCGAAGCCGGCCATCAGCGGCAGGCCCATGTAGCCGAACGCGCCCGCGACGAAGATGCCGGTCGTCACCGGCATCCGGTCGGCCAGCCCGGACATGTCCCCGACGATCCGGGTGTGGGTCTCGTGGTAGAGCACCCCGACCGCCATGAACATCAGCCCGGAGATGAGGCCGTGGGCGACCATCTGGAAGGTCGCCCCGCCGACCCCGTAGGTCGTGTAGGCGATCAGCCCGAGGATCACGTAGCCCATCGACGAGACCGACGAGTAGGCGACGATGCGCTTGAGGTCGCGCTGGGCGAGCGCCAGGAACGCGCCGTAGATCACCGAGA
This sequence comes from Haloferacaceae archaeon, assembly GCA_042216285.1. Classification (GTDB taxonomy): domain Archaea; phylum Halobacteriota; class Halobacteria; order Halobacteriales; family Haloferacaceae; genus CAZMLQ01. The sequence goes on along the minus strand of JBDGUC010000047.1, from coordinate 30,530 downwards.
CGACGGCGACCAGCGCGATCGGCACCGCGAGCGACGTCGCCGTCTGCGGGAGCATCGTGAAGTTGAACCGCAGGAGGGCGTAGGTCCCCATCTTCAGGAGCACCCCGGCCAGCAACACCGAGACCGGCGAGGGCGCCTGGACGTGGGCGTCCGGGAGCCACGTGTGGAAGGGGACGATGGGGACCTTCACGCCGAACCCGACGAACATGGCGACGAAGGCGGCGAACTTCAGCGTCGACGGCGCGATGCCGAACAGCGATCCGAGGTCGCCGGCGCGCAACGCCGCCGCGATGGTCGGCAGGTCGAGGGAGTTGATCGGCAGGCCGAGCACCAGCGCCATGAAGCCGATGAACATGGCCAGCGAGGCGACGTTGGTGTAGACGAAGAACTTGATCGCGGCGTACTTGCGCTCCGGGCCGCCCCAGACCCCGATGAGGAAGTACATCGGGACCAGCACGGCCTCCCAGAAGACGAACCAGACGAAGAAGTCGAGCGCCGTGAAGACGCCGAGCAGGTTCGCCTCCATGAACAGCATGAGCCCGTAGAACTGCGACTGGCGGTCGTCGATCGACGTCCACGAACTGACGATGGCGAGCGTCGCCAGGACCGCCGTCAGCACCACGAGCGGGAGGCTGATGCCGTCGACTCCGACGTGCCAGGCGACGGCGTAGCCGCCGAGCTGGAACCAGGGCACCGTCGTCTCGAAGGCGGCCTTGCCGCCCATGAGGACGTTGCCGCTCGCGTCGAACTGGCTCCACATGACGAGGCTCCCGACGACCGGGATCAGGCTGAGCGCCGCCGCCAGCCGTCCGGCGACCTCGTCGGACGCGACGAAGACGATCAGCGCGCTGACGAACGTCGCGGCGATGAGCGCCTCGATCAGCATCTCAGAACCACCCCCCCATCAGGGCGACGGCCAGCACGAGGGCCGTCAGCCCCAGCGTGAGCAACGCGGCGTAGTTCGACACCACGCCGGTCTGGATCCGTCGGACCCGTCGACCGCCGGTCAGCGACACCGCCGAGACGCCGTCGACGACGCCGTCGATGATCCCCTGATCGAACTTGTTCGCCACCCGGGCCAGCGGCCGGACGACGTCCGTCGCCAGCCAGACCTGATACTCGTCCTGGTAGTAGTTGTTGTACAGCAACGTCTTGATCCCTCCGAGCTTCTCGGTGTGTTCGACCGGCTCGGGCACGTCGTACAGCATCTTCGCCAGGCCGGCGCCGGCGAGCGCCAGCGCCAGCGAGACCAGCCCCGGCAGGAGCGGCGAGAGGTCCGCCGCCGAGTAGCCCGCGAACTCGCCGAGGAGTTCGCCGTAATGCTCGGCCGTGAGGGCGCCGATGGGCCCGTCGGCCAGCCAGTGGTCCAGGAACTCGATGCCGTGGACGTGGAGCAGTTCGGCGACGGGCGTCATGTTGACCAGCCCCGCCACGGTGGCGAGGGTCCCGAGCACGACCAGGGGGAACTTCACGTTCCAGCGGACGCCGTGGGGATCCCGGGCCGTCTCGGAGCGCGGTTCGCCGTGGAACGACAGGAAGACCATCCGGAAGGTGTAAAAGCCGGTGAAGAAGACGGCGATGAGCCCCATCGCGTAGGCCGCCAGCAGGAGCGGCGACCCGGCGAGACCGTGGACGAGCGACTCGTAGAGCACCTCGTCCTTCGACCAGAAGCCGGCGAAGGGAACGATGCCCGCCAGCGCCAGCGATCCCGCCAGGAACGTGTAGTAGGTGACGGGCATCCGGTCTTTCAGGCCGCCCATGTCCCACATGTCCTCGTTGTGGTGCATGGCGATGATGACCGACCCGGCGCCGAGAAAGAGGAGCGCCTTGAAGAACGCGTGGGTCATCAGGTGGAAGATCGCGGCGACGTAGCCGCCCGAGCCGAGTCCGAGCATCATGTAGCCGTACTGTGAGATGGTCGAGTAGGCGAGCACCTGCTTGATCTCGCGTTTCACCATGCCCATCGTCGCCGCAAAGAGCGCGGTGAAGCCGCCGACGAAGGCGATGATCCCGAGCGTCGTCGGCGTCAGGGCGTAGAAGCCGTACATCCGCGCGACCAGATAGACCCCGGCGGCGACCATCGTCGCGGCGTGGATGAGCGCCGAGACGGGCGTCGGGCCCTCCATCGCGTCGGGGAGCCAGGTGTGAAGCGGGAACTGGGCGGACTTGCCGATCACGCCCCCGAGCACCAGGAGGCCGACGATCGTGAACCACGTCTGGGGGGCGAAGCCGAAGGTGTTGACCGCGCCTGCGCCCCCGCCGGCGAGTGCCTCCTCGGCCAGCGCCGGGAACGACTCGGGCCCGGCGAACGCGGCGGTGCCGAAGGTGGCAAAGACCGCGACGACGCCGACCAGGAAGAAGTAGTCGCCGAAGCGCGTGACCAGAAACGCCTTCTTCGCCGCGCTCGGCGGCCCCGCCTCGCGGAACCAGAAGCCGATGAGCAGCCACGAACAGAGGCCGACGAGTTCGAAGAACATGAACGCCATCAGCAGGTTGTTGGCGACGACGAAGCCGAGCATCGACGCCGAGAACAGGCCGAGGCCGGCGTAGTAGCGCGGCAGGCCCGTCTCGCCCTCGTCGTTCATGTAGCCGAGCGAGAAGACGTGAACCAGACACGCGATCAGCGAGACGATCAGGAGCATCAGGGTCGACAGCGGATCGAGCAGGATGCCGAACTGCAGGGTCGTCGCGCCGTTCCCGCCGGCGACCCACGTGTAGATCGTCTGGTTGTACGCGCTCCCGCCCGAGACGGTCAGGAACGCCCACAGCGAGAGCAGGAGCGATCCGGCGGTCGCCGCGATGCCGGGGTAGGCTCCGCCCTTCGGGAGGGCGTCGCTGTCGGTCAGCGCGGTCCCAACCGCGATCAGGAACGAGAGGAAGGGGAGGAGAACGATCGCCGGCGCAAAGGAGAACGCTCCCGCCATCTTACCACCTCATGGTCGTCGCCCGGGTCACGTCCACGTCGTCGAAGTTGCGGTACATCGCCAGGATGATGCCCAGGCCGACCGCGACCTCCGCGGCGGCCAGCGCCATCGTGAACAGGCTGAACGTCTGGCCCGTCACGTTCCCCCAGTACTGGGAGAAGTAGACGAGGTTGATGTTCGCGGCGTTCAGCATGAGTTCGACGGACATCAGGAAGATGAGCGCGTTGCGGCGGGTGAGGATGCCGGCGACGCCGATGCAGAAGACGGCCGCCGAGAGCAGGAGGTAGTACTGCGCCGGGATGGGCATCAGCGATCACCCCCCGTCTCCGCTCCCGCGTCCGTCCCCGTCCCCGTCCCCGTCTCCGTCTCCGCGTCCGTGACGTCGGCGTCTGCCGACCCGTTCGCGTCGTCGGCGTCCCCGAGCGACCGGCGGAGCACGCGGCCGCCGTCGGCGAGCAGGGTGACGCTCATGCCGCCCTTCTCGCGGCGGGCGAGCATGACCGCGCCGACCAGGGCGGCAACGAGCACGACGTCGATGATCTCGAACGTGACGAGAAAGCCGTTGCCCGAGACGGGACCGTCGAGGTTGAACATCGCGCTCCCGATCGAAGCCACGATGTTCGCGTCGGCCGGGAACCCGGTCGGGTCGCCGAAGGGCGCTGCCAGGATGATGGCGGCCATGACCAGAAAGAGCGCGACCGCCGCCAGCCCGGGCACGAGATGCGACCCGAGGTTCAGCCGTGGTTTCGTCGTCATGCGCCGTTCACCTCCGCCGGTCCGCTGTGCGTCAGCATCACGGCGAACGTGATGAGGATGAGCACCCCGCCCACGTAGACGAGGATCTGCATGGCGGCGAGGAACTCCGCCTGCAGCATCACGTAGTGCACCGCGACGCTCAGGAGCGCCCCCCCGAGCAGGAGCGCGGCGTGCCACACGTCCCGCATGAGGATGACGCCCAGGCTGCACCCTACCGTCACGAGGGCGAACAGCGCGAACGCGATGGTCTCGTAAGCCATTACCCGGACGTGTGTCTGACTGCGTTTTGAACGTTTCGAGATACGCGCGCGAGGGCGACCGCCGACGCGCCCGCGCGAGCGAGTGACGCGCCCGATTTCCCGCCCGTGAGGCGCTCTCGTGTCGGTTCGGGGAGATGTGCCTCGCGTCGATCGTCGCGCCCCCCGTTCCCCCCCTCACCGGGGGGTCGTCGACCCCGTCGAGCGGGGACGGATCGGCGGGCGGGCGGCGGCGGTGCGCGCGTCGGGGAGGCCCGTCCCGCGGTCGGTCGTCGCGCAGGCGGCCGATCGGCGCCGCCCGCGACCTATCGCACGACCGTCACGGGCACCGGAGATCGGCGGATCACCGTCTCGGCGACGCTCCCGAGGACGAGGCGCGAAGCGCCCGCGCGCCCGTGGCTCCCCATCACGACGTGGTCGATCCCGTGGTCGTCGACGTAGCGCAGGATCGCGCGCGCGGGCCGACCCACCTCGACGGCCGTCGTGACCGCCCGGTCGTGCTCGTCGGCCCGGGCCCCGGCGTCGGCGAGGACCACGTCGGCCCGCTCTCGCATCCGGTCGAGCCAGTCCTTCGCCGACGGGAGTCCGCCCGCCTCGACGTCGTACACCGCCAGGATCGGATCGATCACGTACAGGACCGTGATCTCGGCCCCCGGATGTCGCGTGACGGCCCGGTCGAGGGCGCGCTCCGAGAGCGGCGATCCGTCGAACGGAACCAGGATGCGTTCGTCCATGTCCTCCCTGCGTCCTCCGGCACCGAAACCGTTCCTCCTCGCGGCGTCCGGACGCCCGTCGGGCCGACGCCCGGCTCACCTCCGGAATCCGAGCAGGCGAAGTCCGTTCAGCGACACGACGACGGTCGACCCCTCGTGGCCGACCACGGCCAGCGGCAGGGGGATGCCCGCGGTCAGGACGGTCACGATCATGACGGCGATGGCGCCAAAGGCGACCGCGAAGTTGGCCAGAAGCGTCCGGCGCGTCGCGCGGCCCAGACCGAGGACGTACGGGATCCGGGAGAGGTCGTCCGACATGAGCACGACGTCGGCCGTTTCGAGCGCCACGTCGGTACCGGCGCCGCCCATCGCCACGCCGAGGCTGGCGGTCGCCAGCGCCGGCGCGTCGTTGACGCCGTCGCCCACCATCGCCACGTCCCCGTAGCGGTCGACCAGTTCGGCGACGATCTCGACCTTCTGCTCGGGCAGGAGCTCCGCGCGCACCTCGTCGATGCCGACCGCCTCGGCGACGTGCCGGGCGACGCGCTCGTTGTCCCCGGTGAGCATGACGACGCGCTCGACCCCGAGGCCCCTGAGGTCGGCGATCACCTCCGCGGCGCCGGAACGGACGGCGTCGGTGTAGGCGAGCCACCCCAGGAGACGGAACTCGCCGTCCGCCTCGCGGGCGACGAGCACGCTCGTCTTGCCCTCCGCCTGGAGGGCGTCGAGCGCGTCCAGGCCGGCGTCGAGGGCCACCCCGTCCGCCGTCAGCGACTCGAAGTAGCGGCGGTTGCCGATGTGGACCGCGTGGTCGCCGACCGTCGCCCGCACGCCCTGGCCGACGGTGGCCCGGAAGTCCTCGGCCTCGGGCACGTCGAGGGCCCGCTCGACCGCCGCCCGGACGGTCGCCCGGGCCAGGTGGTGCTCCGAGCGGGACTGCACCGCGGCGGCCACGGCCAGCAACCCCTCCTCGGTCAACGCGCCCTCCCCGGAGGGAGACGCGCCCGCGAGCGTCGCCCCGTCGCGCACCACCACGTCGGTCAGGCGGGTGTCGCCCTCGGTGAGCGTCCCCGTCTTGTCGAACGCGACGGCGGAGATGGTCGCCGCCGTCTCGACGTGTTCGCCGCCCTTGAAGAGGACGCCCTGGCGCGCGCCCGCCGCGATGGCCGAGAGCACCGCGGCCGGCGTCGAGATGATGACGGCACAGGGCGAGGCCGCGACCATGAGCGTCATGGCCCGGTAGACCGTGCCGTCGAGGTCGGCGCCCAGGAGCGCCGGGACCGCGATGGCCGCCGCGGTGAGGCCGAACACCCCCAGCACGTAGGGCTGTTCGAGCCGGTCGACGAGGCGCTGGGCCCCCGCCTTCTCGCTCTGGGCCTCCTCGACCATCTCGATCAGCCGGGCGATGGCCGACTCTCCCGCCCGGCGGGTCACCCGCACCTCCAGGCTCCCGTTCTCGTTGATCGTCCCGCCGTAGACCTCGTCGCCCGGCGCCTTCGGGACGGGCACCGACTCGCCGGTGAGGGTGGACTGGTCGACCGCGCTCTCGCCGGACACCACCGTGCCGTCGAGCGGGATCCGGTCGCCGGGGCGCACGACGAACACGTCGTCGATCGCCACCTCGTCGACGGGCACCGCGACCTCCTCGCCGTCGCGTACCACCCGCGCCGACTCCGGGCGCATCCGCACGAGCGACCGGATCGCTCGCCGCGACCGACCGATCGCGTAATGCTGGAGAACGTTCGAGAGCGAGAACAGAAAGAGCAACGTCGCGCCCTCGAACGGCGCGCCGATCGAGAGCGCCCCCAGGGCCGCGAGCACCATCAGCAGGTCGATGTCCACCGCCCGCTGGCCGAGCGTCTCGACGCTGGCCTTGAGCCCGTACCACCCGCCGAAGACGTACGCCGCGCCGTATCCCACCCAGCCGACGGGCGGCGGCGCGTCGAGCCACCCCGCCGCCAGCCCGACCGCCATGCCGACCAGCGTGATTCCGACGAACGCCGCCTCCCGCCGGAGCGTGCGGCGTTCCTCTCGCCCGGCCGCCTCGTCCTCGGCGGGGCCGCCACGGACCACCACGCCGCGCTCGCGGACCATCTCCACGACGTCCTCTCGCGAGACGACGTCCGGGTCGTAGGTGACGTGCAGGAGGCCGCTCCGGAAGGAAGCGTCGACGTCGTGGACGCCCGACTGGCGCCGCAGGTGGCGTTCGAGCGCGGCGGCACGCGCCTCGCCGCCCCGGCCGCCCATCCGTTCGACCTGGAGGGTACAGTGCGACGGCCCTCGACGGGACGGGAGGGGAGATCCCACGCCGTCCTCCGCGCCCCCGGGACCGGCCGCCGAGCCGTCGGCGACGGGAGCGGCGGGGTCGGAAGGGGAGTCCGGTCGATCGGTCATGGGACGCGGAGTGCGCCGACGTCCGGTCGAACGCCTCGCCCGCCGGCGCCACGCGGCGCGCCGACGCGTGCGCGCGTCAGCACCGTCACCGACGCGCGACGCCCGGCGTCACCCGCCCGGGCTTCCGGCGCGCCGGATGCGCCGGATGCGCCGGATGCGGTGGGTGCGGCGGGTGCGACGGCCACCGTCGGACCGGACCGACCGTGTGCGTCATTCCCCGTCGCCGGATCCCGCGCCGGGCTCCTCGTCGGCGAAGAGGCCGAACGTCTCGTCGTCGCGCCGGAGGTAGTCGTTTTCGAGCACCTCCGAGACCACCCGGCCGAGCGCGTCGAGTTCCGTCTCGATCGTCTCCGCGTCCTCCCCGACCGCCGCGCGAACCTCCTCGGGGAGGTCCGGCGCGCGGTAGCCGACCTCGTCCGTGCCGGGATCCCAGTAGAAGTCGAACCCGTCGATCACGTCGCGGCGGACGGCCGCCTCGAACTCCGCGTCCGTCAGGTCGGTGTAGGCCGCCCACTCCTCGAAGGCGTCCGCCCACGCCCCCTCGTCGAGGACGGTCGCGAGTTCCTCGCGGCGGTAGTCGTCGTCAACCTCCTCGTCCTCGTCGGGGCCGGCGATCGCCTCGTACGCTCCTCTGGTCTGTGGCCCGCGCAGCGACGGCGGATCGGGGACTTCGACGTCGAGACCCATGCGCGTACGTGGGCCGCCGCGATAATGTGTCTTGGCTCCGTTCCCGCGGAATGAGTCCCGCGCGAGGCGCCGCCTTACTGGTAGTCGACCTCGCCCTCGCCCTCGCCGATCCACGCGCCGCGGTCGGGTTCGCGGGAGGCGAGCGGGTCGATCTCCTTGTACCAGGGGACGTTCTTCAACTGCTCTTTGTTGTAGACGAAGTCGTCCTTGGTGTCGGCGGTGAACTCGAAGTTCTCGGTCAGGAGAATGGCGTCGACGGGACAGACCTCCTCGCAGAGCCGGCAGTAGATGCACTGGCCGATGTGGAGGTTGTACTGTTCGCCGTTGCGCTGGTCGTCCTGCACGATCTGGATGGTGTCGTTCGGACAGACGTTCTCGCACTGGCGACACCAGATGCACCGCTCCTGGGAGAACTTGTGGACCCCGCGAAAGCGCGGGGAGACCTCGGGGGCGACGTCCGGATACTCGACCGTGAACGTCTTCCCGTCCAGCGCGTGTTTCATCGTCGTCGCCATCGACTTGAGCAGTCCGATCATGTCAGGCTAGCACCCCCACGATGATGGCCGTGAGCACCAGGTTCGCAAACGAGAGCACCAGCATCCCCTTCCAGCCGAGGTCGAGGAACTGGTCGATCCGCAGGCGCGGGATCGCCGAGCGCGCCCACTGGGTGAACAGGAAAAAGCCCCACATCTTGGCGTACATCCAGACGAACCCGGGGAGCACCGGGCCCGCCGGGCCGCCGAGGAACAGCGTCGCGGCGATGGCGCCGCCGAGGAAGATATGGACGAACTCGCCGAGGTAGAGGAGCACGAAGTAGACGCTGGAGTACTCGGTCTGGTAGCCGGCGACGATCTCGGTCGGCGCCTCGGGGATGTCGAACGGGTTGCGCCCGACCTCGGCGATGTTGGCGACGAGGAAGAGCACGAACGCGAACGGGTTGACGAACGCGAACCACTGCGGGATCGCCACCCCGCCGATCGAGAACAGCGCCTCCCGCTGGACCGCGACGATCTGGCTCATCTGGAGCGTGCCCGCAAACACCACCACGGAGGCCGCCGTCAGGACCAGCGGGATCTCGTAGGCGACGTTCGAGGCGACCGCGCGCAGACCGCCCAGAAGCGAGTACTTGTTGTTCGAGGCGTAGCCCGCCATGATCAGCCCCACCGAGGCGATCGAGGAGGCGGCGAAGGCGAACACCAGCCCCGTCTCGGGGTCGGCCAGCTGCAGGCCGGAGCCGAAGGGGATGACCGAGAAGCCGAGGAGTCCGGCGAACGGGAGGACGATCGGCGCGAGGTCCCAGGCCGGGCGATCGACGCCCTCGGGGATGATGAGTTCCTTCGAGAGCAGACGGACCGCGTCGGCCACGATGATGAGCAGTCCGAACGGGCCGACGCGGTTGACCGCGATCCGGTCGGTGAAGGCGGCCGTGATCTTCCGTTTCGCCCACGGACCGGCGACCCCCGTCGTCGCCAGCATCAGGTTGGCGATGATGAACGCGCCGATCAACCCGCCGACCACGGCCCCGAGCACGCCGCTCAGGCCGAGCAGCCGCGCGAGTTCGTCGGCCAGCGGAGCGCTTGACTGGAGGACCGGGACGAGCACGTCGACCGCCATCAGCGATCCACCTCGCCGAGCACGATGTCGAGGCTTCCGAGCGACGCGATCAGGTCGGGGACGTACTCGCCGACCACCATCTCCGGAAGCGTCTGGAGGTTCGAGAAGCAGGGACTCCGGATCTTGAACCGGGCGGGCTTGTCGGTCCCGTCGGCCCGGATGTAGATTCCGAGTTCGCCCTTCGCGCCCTCGACGGCGCGGTATATCTCCCGGTCGTCCTCCGGGCGGAGCGTCCGCGGGACGTTGGCCTGGATCGTGCGTTCGTCCTCGGGCCAGTCCTCGAGCAGGTCGACGCACTGCTCGATGATCCTCGCGGACTCCTCGACCTCGCGCAGGCGCACCAGCATCCGCGAGTAGTTGTCACACCCCTCCTCGGTGACGACCGACCAGTCCAGTTCGTCGTAGTAGCCGTAGGGGTCGTCCCGCCGGAGGTCGTAGTCGATTCCCGACCCCCGGGCGACCGGCCCGGTCGCGCCGTAGGACTTGGCCACGTCGGGCGGGAGAACGCCGGTGTTGACGGTGCGGACCTGGAGGATCTCGTTCGCCGAGAAGAGGTCGTGGACCTCTTCGAGCGCGCGCGGGAGGTCGTCGAGGAAATCCCGGATCTTCTCGAAATACTCCTCGCGGGGTTCGGGCAGATCCCAGACCACCCCGCCCAGCCGGAAGTAGTTGAACATCAGGCGCTGACCGGTGAGATCCTCGAGGAGGTTCTGGACCTTCTCGCGCTCCTGGATGGCGTACATGAAGATGGCGGTGAAGTCGCCGTAGACGTCGAGCGCGAACGTCCCGAGGCCCAGCATGTGCGACGCGATGCGACAGAGTTCGGCGCCCATCGTCCGGATGACCTGGGCGTACTCCGGCACCTCGATCTCCGCCAGGTCCTCGGCGGCACGGGCGTACGACCACTCGTTGAGCAGCCCCGCCGAGATGTAGTCCCACCGGTCGGGGTAGGGCATGATCTGGTGGCGGTAGGTGCCGCTCTGGGCCATCTGCTCCTCGCACCGGTGGAGGTAGCCGATGTCCGAGTCGACGTCGGCGACCTGCTCGCCGTCGAGCGTGGTCTTGAGGTGGAGCACGCCGTGCGTGGCCGGGTGGTGGGGACCGATGTTGAGGAACATCGTGTCCCCGGCGTCGCTCGCGTGGTCGTCCTGGAGCGGGTTGGCGTGCTCGCGGAGCGTCACGATCTGGGGGCGGTTCTGGTCGTAGTCCTGCGAGAGCGGGTGGCCCTGCCAGGTGTCGGGCAGGAGGATCCGCCGCAGGTCGGGGTGGTCGTCGTACTCGATCCCGACGAGGTCGTAGGCCTCGCGCTCGTGCCAGTCGGCCGTGCGGTAGACCGGCTCCGCGCTCTCGCTGACGGGGTCGTCCTTGGCCGTCGGGACGACGACGCTCGCCTCCTGGGTCGGGTCGTCGTACTTCTTGAGGTGGTAGATCGACTCGTAGCGCTCCTCGTACTCCTGTGCGGTGACACAGGAGAGGTGATCGAAGCCGGCCTCGTCGCGCAGGGTGAAGAGCACGTCCTGCACCTCGTCGGGCCGGACGACGAACCCGGGGGCGTTGACGTGGTCGTCCCGGTCGAGGACTCGATCGCCGAGGAGCTCCTCCAGCTCCTCGGGGCTCCGTTCCGCGACGATTGCGGTCGGCTCTTCGGGTTCTTCCAGACTCATGGTTTGGTCACGGTGAATCGGCCCAGTTGTACCGCATGACGAGGTCGTCCTCGTCGATCCGGTCGGCGAGTTTGTCGACGACCTCGTCGCGAGAGAGGTCGCCGAACTCCTCCAGCTCGTAGGGCTTGACGACGACCGGCGAGGACTCCCCGTTTGCGACCCGCTCCTGTAACTTGGCGACGCCGTAGATCAGCGCCTCGGGGCGGGGCGGACAGCCGGGGACGTGGATGTCGACCGGGATGACCTCCTCGGCGCCCTTGATGACGTTGTACCCCTCCTGGAACGGCCCCCCGGAGATGGTACACGACCCCATCCCGACGACGAACTTCGGCTCGGGCATCTGGTCGTAGACCCGCTTCATCCGCGGGGCGAACTTCGAGACGATGGTCCCGGGGACGATGATGACGTCGGCCTGCCGGGGCGACGCGCGCGGGACGCCCGCGCCGAAGCGGTCGAGGTCGTGTTTGACCGCGTAGGTGTGCATCATCTCGATGCTGCAACAGGCGATGCCGAACTGCAGCATGAACATCGACGACCCCCGGACCCAGTTCATGAACTTGTCGAACTTCGTGAGGATGAACGGCGATGAGCCGAACGTCTCGCGGAGTTTCGAGTTGAACCGGTCGTCGGCCCCCGTGAGCCGGGCGTCGCGGGTGTCCGTTCCCACCTGGTCCGGGTCGGCGGCGAACCGCTCGTTGGTGTCGCTACTCATTGATTACAGCTCCGTTTTCTCCCTCATCGCACGCGGACTCTTGACCCACTCGACCGCGCCGTTGCGCCACGCCCAGACGAGGCCGACGACGAGAACGGCGATGAACACGAGCATCGGGGCCAGCACCGTCGCCAGGCTCGCACCCCCGTCGATCGCGGATCGGTAGATGACGGTCCACGGGAAGATCAGGACGGTCTCGATGTCGAAGACGACGAACAGCAACGCGACCATGTAATACTGGATGTTGAACTGGACGCGCGCCGTCCCCGTCGGGATCTCTCCGCTCTCGTAGATGGCGCTCTTTCCCTGTTCCGGCACGGTCGGGCGCAGCATCGACGACATCTGCATCATCCCCAGCGGGATGGCGGCCGCCATGAAAGCCAGCGCGCCGATCGCGATCCACTCGTTCATGCGGTTGTCTCCCAGTAAGCGGCGGTTAGAAACGAACCCTCATAAGCGTTGATTCTTGCCCGCTTCCGGCGTCGGTCGCCCCCCGTGGCGACCGGGGGCTGGGCGTTCGTCCGGGGGCGAGGACCAGCGAGCGCCGTCAGTCGCCGTCCGCATCCTCGCGCGTCCACTCGCGGAACCCGTCGAGCCCACGGTCGTGGAGCGCCCGGGAGACCTCGGCGACGCCCGCGCGCCGCTCGTCCCTGAGGTCGTCGAGGCGGTCCACCAGGTCGGGATGGGCCCGCGCGAGGATCTGGACCGCCGAGAGCGCGGCGTTGTATGACTTGCCCGCGTCGACCGCCACGATCGGCGCGCCCGTGGGCATCCCCACCACGCTGTCGACGGACTTCTCCTGGACGGGGACGCCGATCACGGGAAGCGGGTACGCGACGCTCGCGGTCATGTTCGGGAGGTCCGCCGACTTCCCGCCCGCGCCGGCGATGACGACCTCCAGGCCCCGGTCGGCCGCCGTCTCCGCGTAGGCGTACATCAGGTCCGGCGTGCGGTGGGCCGACACCACGTAGCTCTCGTAACCGAACCGGCCCGGCGGCGGGTCGTCGTAGTCGGTCTGCTCGGCGAAGCCGAGCGCGTCGAGCGCCTCGTGGGCGCCCGACATCACGTCCAGATCCGAGTCCGACCCCATGACGATGCCGACGTCGGGCGTCTCGGCCGGGTCGCGGTCCCGGCCGGCCTGTGCGTGCAACTCGTCGATGATCTCCTCGACGCTCATGGGTGATCGCCTCCGTCGGGTTCGGCCGTCGTCTCGGCCCGTTCGGGCCGGAACGTCAGCCCGTCGCGCAGGGCTCGCGCGCGGGAGAGAAGGGTCGCCGGGTCGTCGCCCGTCACCGTCAGGTGACCCATCTTGCGGAGCGGACGGGCCTCCCGCTTGCCGTACCAGTGGAGGTGGGCGTCGGCCGAGAGCACCCCCTCGACGCCCCGCAGGCGCGCCGGACGCGGATCGTCCACGTCGCCGAGCAGGTTGGCGGTCACCGTGGGCGCGCGGCGTTCGGCCGCCCCGAGCGGCCAGCCGAGCACCGCGCGGGCGTGTTGTTCGAACTGCGAGGACGCCGCCCCCTCGATGGTCCAGTGACCGGAGTTGTGCGGGCGAGGGGCCACCTCGTTGACCAGGATCTCGCCGTCGGCGGTCTCGAACAGTTCGATCCCGTAGACGCCCCGCCCGTCGAGGAGGTCGAGCACGTCGTTGGCCACGTCTCTGGCGCGCTCCCGGACGGCGTCGGTCGTCCGGGCCGGGACGACCGTCTCGCGCAGGATCTCCTCGCGGTGGACCGTCTCCGTGACCGGGAACGCCGCCGTCTCGCCGTCGCCGACGACGCCGACGACCGCCAGTTCGCGCTCGAAGTCGACGAACGCCTCGGCCATCCCCCCGCCCTCGCGGGCGCCGACCTCGTCGAGCGCCGCGGCGAAGTCGTCGTCGGGGCCGACCGGCAGGTTCCCGCGGCCGTCGTAGCCGCCGCTCCGGGCCTTCAGCATGACGCGCCCGAACGCGTCGACCGCCGCGGCGAGGTCGTCGGCGTCGTCCACCCGCCGGAACCGCGGGGTGGGGATGCCGGCGTCGGCGTAGGCCTCGTTCTGCCGGAGTTTGTCGCCGATCAGCCGGAGGGTGTCCGGGTGGGGCTGGACCGGGGCGTCGACCGACGTGAGCAGGTCGGGATCCGCGAGTTCGATCTCGTAGGTGAGCAGGTCGCTCCGGGCGGCCAGTTCGCGGACGCCCTCGGGGTCGTCGAAGTCGCCGACGATCTGTTCGCAGACCCGCGACGCCGGACAGTCGGGCGTCGGATCGAGGACGATCACGTCGACGCCGAGCGGGGCGGCCGCCTCGGCGAGCATCCGGCCGAGTTGACCGCCACCGACGACGCCGAGCGTCGGACCGGGCAGGCTAACCGTCACGGGCGGCGGTAGCGCGGGTCGGCGCATAAACGTTGCCACACGGGGCGAAACGGGGGGGCATCGCCCCTCCGGACGGGCGCGACGTCGCGGTCCGGGACGTCGTCCGTTTTCCGTCTCCGTCTCAGTCTCCGGACACCTCGCAGGCGAGTGGGCGCGGCACCGACACCCGACTCACCCCTCCCGAGCGGATTCCAGCGCGGAGCGGTCGACGAAGATCACGATCCGCTCGGACCAGAGCCGGAAGCGGTGCTCGTGGGCGACGTAGCCGTCGAGCTGGGAGGCCACCCGGGCGCGGTCCCAGTCGTACGCGATCACGACCGGGGGCGGGTCGGCCGGGAGCGACTCGTTGGGCGCGGTGCTCGTCACCTCGGCGCCGTACCGTTCGAGATACCACGGCAGCGGCAGTCGGCTGTGCCAGTTCGGCCCGCCCACCGGCGGCTGGGCGGCGCTCGACTCGTCGCGCACGTAAAACAGCGTCCGCGACCCCCCCGGTTGCGTGGAGCCAACGAACAGCACGTCCGGCCCGGGACCGTCGTCGGTCGCCTGGACGACCGTCCGGACGTCCCGCAGGGTCGCCTTCAGGTCGTTTCCGGGCTGGGCGTACTGGAGCACCTGCCCCTGGGCGTCGCTCGCGCTGTTCGTGTACGCCGCGTTGGCGCCGGCGACGCCCGTGACGGCGACGAGCACGAGCAACGCGGCGATGAGAGGCCCCGCCACGTCGTCGCGGTCCGGCGCGAGCGAGAGGTCCGCGCGCCGGTAGACGTAGGCGAGCCCGACCGCGGCCGGGATCGAGAGCGGGACGACCGCGTGGACGACCGCCCAGGGCGCCCGGATGTCGGTCACGAGCGGATAGCCGACGACGCTGACGGCGCCCCAGTAGGCGGCGAAGGCGACGAGGTCGCGGCTCCCCCGGCCCCCGGCGTCGGCGCCGTATCCGTCGACCACGAACCCGACGACGGCGAACGTGACGACGGCGGGGGCGCCGTAGGCGAGCGTTTCGAGGTAGTCGTAGAGGAACGAGGCGTAGGGGTTCGACTGGTGGCCGCCGCCGACCCAGAGGCCGTAGAACGACTTCCACGAGCCCACGGTGGCCTCCCGGACCACGCCGGGGAGGGTCGTCGGCGCGGCGACCGCGTTCCAGAGGTCCGGCCGCGGGGCGTAGAAGAACGTGACGACGACCAGAAAGACGACGACCGCGCCGGCGCCGTGGCCGAGCGCGCGAGCGAGGCCTCCGCGGAGGTTCCCGCCCCACCGTCCGAGATGCGTGCCGACCGCGTCGAGCCACCCCCGCACGACCGCCCGTGGCGCCGCACCCGCGGTCGTCGCGCGGATCAGCCGGTGGTCGAGCAGGAGCGTGCCGGCGCCCAGAAAGCAGACCACGTAGATCAGGGCGTTCTCCTTGGCGGTGAAGGCGAGCGCCAGCGCGCCGGCGGCGGGGTAGACGAGGCGGACGTCGCCGCGGTCGACGGCACGGACGCCGAGCGCCAGCGCGACGAGCGAGAACCCCCCCACGAGGACGTCGTTTCGCATGAACCGCGAGTAGTAGACCAGCAGGGGATTGGCCGCGAGCACGAGCGCGAGCGCGACCGTCTCGTCGTCGCGCAGGCGGCCGCGGAGGGCGAGCGCGACGAGCGGGAGCAACCCGCCGACGACCGCGACGACCAGCCGCGCCGAGAAGTCCGTCGGTGCGAGCACCGAGAAGACGTGGTCGTTGACGATCGCCAAGAAGGGACCGTGGACGATCGGCCGGTAGTGGTACTGGCCGGTCTCGTGGAAGCGGAGGATCCAGTAGCCGACGCGGCCCTCGTCCCAGTGCATGACCCGGGCGCCGAGGCGGTAGATCCGGACGGCGAGCGCCAGGACGACGACCCCGAGGACCGCGAGGGTCGTCCGGTCGACGGGGAGGGACTCCAGCACCCGGGTCGCGTCGGGGACGGCGACGTTCCTCGGCGGTCCGACGGCGTCCGGGTCGCCGTCGTCACCCGCGGAGCCGCCGCCGCCCGGTCCGTCGCCGTCGGCCATCGCAGTCCCGTCGGCGCCCGGTCCTTACGACTCTTGTGTTCGCCGCCGCCCGCGCCCGACGGACGGTGGAGTTACCTGCTCGGCGCGCCTACGGGAGAGTTCATGGTCTCTAGAACACTCGCCGTGGCGGGCGCGACGATCCTCCTCCTGCTGGCCGGCTGTTCCGCCCCCCTGCAGACGGGGACGCCCGCCGGCGCGCCCGCGAACGCGACCGGGACGACGATCAGCGTGGACGCGACGGCAGACGCCTCGGCGCCGCCGGACCTCGCGCTCGTGCACGTCGCCGTCGTCTCGACGGCGGCGGACGCGAACGCCGCCCGGCGACGCACCGCGGAAAACGCCTCGTCGATGCGCGACGCGCTCCGCGCGAGCGGGATCGATGCCGACGGGATCCACACGACGTACTACAACCTCGACGCCGTCCACGGTGATTCGACGAACGGCTCGCGGATCACCGGCTACCGCGCAGTACACGGATTCGAGATCGAAGCCGGCGTCGACGCGGCCGGGAGCGTCGTCGACACGGCGGTGGCCAACGGGGCGAACCGGGTCGAGGGAGTGACGTTCACGCTGACGACGGAGACGCGCCGGACGCTCCGGCGCGAGGCGCTCGGGCGGGCGATGACGAACGCCCGGGGGGACGCCGACGCGATCGCCAACGCGAGCGGCGTCTCGATCACGAGCGTGCGCTCCGCGTCCACGTCCGACCTCGGCGTCCAGCCGTTCGAGGCCCGCGTCGCCGGGGGAGGCGGGGGGACCTCGACGACCATCGAGCCCGGACCGGTGCGCGTGTCGGCCACCGTCTCGGTGACCTACCGGGCCGAACGGGGGTAGCGCGCCCGGGCGGGCGGAACGCGTTCGGACGGAGGAAGCGTGTCGCCCGGGGGCGCTCGAACGGGGAGCGCTCGCTCGACCCGTGCCGGCGCGCGGCGGCAGGTCTTTGTAGTCCCCGGCGGAGGGCCGGTCATGGTCAGACTCGGACTGGTGGTGGCGCGGTACAACGCGTCGGTCACCGAACCGATGGCGGAGGCGGCCCGGGAGGCGGTCGCCGACTGCGCCGCGACGCTGGTCGAGACCGTCGAGGTGCCGGGGTCGTACGACGCGCCGCTCGCGGCCGATCGGCTCGCGCGCCGCGACGACGTCGACGCGGTCGCGGTGGTCGGCGCCATCGTCTCGGGCGACACGGCCCACGACCGGGTGATCGGGCGGGCGGCCGCGAGCGCGCTGACGGACGTGAGCCTCGACCGGGACACGCCGGTGACGTTCGGCGTGAGCGGGCCGGGAATGAGCGGGGCCGAGGCACGAGAGCGGATCGACAAGGGAGCGGAAGCGGTAAACGCCGCCGTCGAGATGGTCCGGGCGTTACCATGAGCGGACAGGAGTTCGCGTTCGACTTCGCCCGCCGGGTGGAGCGGGTCGAGCCGAGCGCGACGCTTTCGATCAGCAACGCGGCGGCCGAACTGGAGGCCGAGGGCGTCGACGTGGTCGACCTCTCGGTCGGCGAGCCGGACTTCCCGACGCCGGAGCCGATCCGCGAGGCGGGCAAGGCGGCCATCGACGCCGGCCACACGGGCTATCCCCCCTCGAACGGCATCCCCGCGCTCCGGGAGGCGATCGCAGAGACGCTCCGCGGGAGCGGGATCGACTGTGCGGCCGGGAACGTGGTCGTCACGCCGGGCGGCAAGCAGGCGCTCTACGAGACGTTCCAGGCGCTGATCGAGGACGGCGACGAGGTCGTCCTGCTCGATCCGGCGTGGGTCTCCTACGAGGCCCAGGCGAAGCTCGCAGGCGGCGACCTCACCCGCGTCGACCTCGCGCCATACGACTTCCAGCTCGAACCCGGTCTCGACGACCTGGCGGCCGCCGTGAGCGACGAGACGGAACTCCTCGTCGTGAACTCGCCCGCCAACCCCACGGGGGCGGTCTTCTCCGACGCCGCCCTCGACGGGGTGTGCGACCTCGCCGTCGAGCACGACCTGACGGTGATCAGCGACGAGATCTACGAGCACATCACCTACGGCGTCGACGTGACCTCGCTGGCGTCGCTCGACGGGATGGGCGACCGGACGGTCACGGTCAACGGCTTCTCGAAGACCTACTCGATGACCGGCTGGCGGCTCGGCTACCTCTGTGCGCCCGAGTCCCTCGTCGCCCAGGTCGGGAAGGTCCAGTCGCACTCGGTGTCGTGCGCCCCAAACTTCGTCCAGCACGCGGGCGTCGCGGCGCTCGACGGCGCCGACGACGCGGTCGCGGAGATGGTCGCGGCGTTCGAGGACCGGCGGGACCTGCTCGCCGACCTGCTCGCCGATCGGGGCGTCGAGGTGCCCGTCGGCGACGGCGCGTTCTACCTGATGGTGCCCGTGGCCGACGACGACGCGTCGTGGTGTCAGACCGCCATCGGGGACGCACACGTCGCCACCGTCCCCGGGAGCGCGTTCGGCGCGCCCGGCTACGCCCGCTTCTCCTACGCCGCGTCGACCGATCGACTGCGCGAGGCGGTCGCACGGCTCGCCGAGGCGGACCTGCTGTAGGGCCCTCGACGTTTTATACCGTCGCGCCCCCAGCCCCGCACGGATGCGCGTTCGTGACCTCCCGCTGCCGGCGGCCGTCCGGGACCACCTCGCCGACCGCGGCATCGAGGAGCTCTACCCGCCCCAGGCGGCGGCGGTCGAGGCGGGTCTCCTCGACGGCGAGGCGGTCGTCGCGGCGGTGCCGACCGCGGGCGGGAAGACGCTGATCGCCCAGCTCGCCACCCTCGCCGCCGACGGGCCGGGCCTCTACATCGTCCCGCTCCGCGCGCTCGCCCGCGAGAAGTACGAGACCTTCTCCGCCCTCCCGGG
Organism: Haloferacaceae archaeon; assembly: GCA_042216285.1. Lineage (GTDB taxonomy): Archaea > Halobacteriota > Halobacteria > Halobacteriales > Haloferacaceae > CAZMLQ01. The sequence goes on along the minus strand of JBDGUC010000047.1, from coordinate 11,592 downwards.
CGTGGACGTGGCCATCTCCACGGGCGACCTCGACGCGCCCGCCGAGGACCTCGCCGGCCACGACGTGGTGGTGGCGACCGCCGAGAAGGTGGACTCGGCCATCCGCAACGGCGCGACGTGGGTCGACGACCTGGCCTGCGTCGTCGTCGACGAGGTCCACCTCCTCGGGACCGAAGAGCGAGGGCCGACCCTGGAGGTGACGCTGGCGACGCTGCGCCGCCGGACGCCCGACGCCCAGGTGGTCGCGCTCTCGGCGACGGTCGAGAACGCCGACGAGGTGGCTGGCTGGCTCGACGCCACGCTGGTCGAGTCGTCCTGGCGCCCCGTCGACCTCCGGACGGGGGTGTACGCCGGGGGGCGCGTCGCGTTCGACGACGGCGCGACCCGGACGGTCGCGGTCCCGACGGCGGCCGACCCCGACACGAACGCCCGGACGGAGGCCACGGCCGCGCTCGTGGCCGACGCCGTCGGGGACGGCGGGGGGGCGCTCGCGTTCGTCCGCTCGCGCCGCGAGGCCGAGTCCCTCTGTGACCGCCTCCGGGCGGAGGAGTTCCCGGGCGCGCCCGAGGTGGCCGAGGAGGTCCGGCAGGCGGGCGCGACACGGACCGGACGGGCGCTGGCGACGGGCCTGCGCGACGGCGTCGCCTTCCACCACGCCGGCCTCCGGAGCGCCCACCGCCGGATCGTCGAGTCGGCGTTCCGGAACCGGGAGATCGCCGCCATCTGTGCCACGCCGACGCTGGCCGCGGGCGTGAACGTCCCCGCGCGGCGGGTGGTCGTCCGCGACCAGCGCCGGTTCACCGGCGAGGGCATGGAGTGGCTTCCGGTGCTGGAGGTCCACCAGATGTGTGGCCGGGCCGGCCGACCCGGCCTCGACCCGTACGGCGAGGCGGTGCTCGTCGCCGACGCGGGCGAGCGCGAGGAACTGGAGGAGCGGTACGTGGGCGCGACGCCGGAACGCGTCGAATCGCGGCTGGCCGACCCGACGGCGCTCCGGACCCACGTCCTCTCGGTCGTCGCGTCGGGGGTCGCCGGCTCGCGTGCCGACCTGGTCGAGGTGTTCGGCGCCTCCTTTCACGCCCACCAGGCGGGCGACGCGGACCTCGACGCCTCCGTCAACGGCGCGCTCGACGACCTGACGGCGATGGGGATGCTCGACCGCGACGGACTCGCGGCGACGGACCTCGGCGCGACGGTCTCGCGCCAGTACGTCACCCCCGAGACGGGCCGACGGCTGGTCGACGGGCTCCAGACCGCCGCCGGCATGGACGGGGCGGCGACGGCGCTCACGGCGCTCGAAGTCGTCTGTCACACGCCGGATATGCGGACCGGCCATCTGGGCAACCGCGAGCGCGCCGACGTCTACCGGTTCGCCGCCGATCACGCCGACGAGTTCACGACCGCGATGGGGGAGGCCGAGGCGTTCGAGGCGTGGCTGGCGGCGGTCGAGACGGCCCGGGTGCTGGCCGGGTACGCCGACGGCGTCGACGCCGAGCGCCTGGTCGAGCGCCATCGGATCGGTCCCGGCGACCTCGAATCGCGCGTCGAGCGCGCCGAGTGGCTGCTGGGCGCGGCGGCGGCGCTCGGGGAGGTGGTCGGCGTCGACGTGCCCGCCGTGCGGGAGACGCGCGACCGTCTCGCGCGCGCCGGCGGACCGGGAGAGGAGCGGGCGGCCTAGCGCGCCAGCAGGCGGCGCAACCGCGACTCGTCCTGGGCGCCAACGAGGCGTTCGACCGGGTCGCCGTCGACGAAGATCACGAACGTCGGCACGCCGCGGACGCCGTACTCGGCGGCGAGCGCGTTGTGCGCGTCCACGTCGACCTTCACGACTGCCGCGCCGGTCTCGGCGGCGACGCGCTCGATCACCGGCTCCATCATCTTGCACGGGCCACACCAGTCGGCGTAGAAGTCCGCGAGCACGACGTCGTGGCGGGCGACGAACTCGTCGAGCCCCCCGGTCTCGTCGATCGACACCGGGTCGTCGGGGGCGGCGCCCTCGTCCGCTCCGGACGAATCGCCGGTCCGTTCCTGCAGTTCCTTGCGCTTGCGGTCGCGGATCGCGTCGAGATCCGAGTCGTCGGTCATCACCGTTCGTAGATCGTTGAGCGGGTTAACCGTTCGGCGACCGTGCGTCGTCCGGACACAGCGGCGAGGCCGGACGTCCGGGACGGGAGCCGACGCGCGACCGCCGGGACCGCCCGCGGCGCTGGCGCCCCGCCGCCGATCACCGCTGGTCGCGGACCTGTGCGTGGGTGTGGTGGTAGAACTCGACGGCGGGGACGCCCCCGCGCTCGACGGGCGAGACGCAGGCCCGCCGGAACCGCTCGCTCTCCCGCAGGTTGACCATCAGTCCCTCCTCGTGGACGGAGACGGCGTCGTACGTCGCCCCACAGACCGGGCAGACGGTCGGAGGGTCGTCGGGGACGTCCATCGCCCGCTCTTCGATCGCCGGGGACAAAAACTCGCGGCCGGCGGCCACGGGAGGGGACCGAACGGGGCCGCCCTCTCGACGTGCCCGGACGGCGGGACGACCCCGCGGGACGCGCCGGTCGCCGCGGGCGGCGCTCGACGGGTCAGAGACACGCCGCGGGCGGCGCTCGACGGGTCAGAGACAGGGACGTGCCGTGTGGGGGCATGGTGGGTCAGCCACCGATGCGTCGGTACGTCCCCGGCGGGTTGGGCGCCGAGACCGGACATAACTGTTTCGGTGACTGGATCCGTCCGGTCCGGCGACGCCACCCCGGTCGAACGGAACGCTCAGGTGACTCGGGGCCGGACGGCGGGGCATGACCCCCGAGGACCTCCGTGCCGACATTCCCGCCTGCGAGCGAGGCGTCTACCTCAACACCGGTGCCACGGGCCCGGCCCCGCGGCGAGTCGTCGAGGCGACGACCGGCTTCGTCGAGTACCACGAACACGAGGCGCCGGTCGGCGACGGGGCCTACCGGGCCGCCTACGAGGCGTTCGACGAGGCCCGCGCCGCGCTCGCGGGCTTCCTGGGCGCCGACGCCGACGAGATCGCACTCACCCAGAGCACCGCCGACGGCATCGGCCGGATCGCGGCGTCGATCGACTGGACGCCCGGCGACGTCGTCGTCCGGACGGACCTCGAACACGCGGCCGGCGTGTTGCCGTGGTGGCACCTCGAACGCCGGGGGGTCGAGACGCGCGTGCTCGCCACCGAGGCCGGACGGCTCGACCTCGACGACGTGGCCGACGCGGTCGAGGGCGCCCGGCTCCTCTGTCTGAGTTCGCTGACCTGGAGCCACGGCACCCGCCTCCCGGTCGAGGAGGTCGTCGAGGTCGCCCACGAGGCCGGCTGTCGGGTGCTGGTCGACGCCGTGCAGTCGCCGGGCCAGCGGCCGGTCGATCTGGACGCGTGGGACGCCGACTTCGTCGCCGGCGCCGGCCACAAGTGGCTACTGGGGCCCTGGGGCGCCGGCTTCCTCTACGTCAACGCCGACCGCGCGGGCGACGTGGTGCCGGCGCAGGTGAGCTACCGGAGCGTCGTCGACCCGGGTGCGGCCGACCCCGAACTGAAGCCGGGCGCCGGACGGTTCGAGGTGGGGACGACGTCGCCCGCGCCATACGTCGGGCTGGTCGAGGCGCTGTCGGTCGTCGACGAGGTGGGGATGGGGACGATCACCGACCGGATCGCACGGCTGACCGACCGCCTGAAGGCGGGGCTCGGCGACGCCCTCCTGAGCCCCCGCGAGTACGAGTCCGGGCTCGTCACCTTCGAGGCACCGGACGGCGAGTCGCCCGAACGGACGGTCGAGCGACTGGCCGAAGACGGAATCGTGGTCCGGTCGCTCCCCTTCCCCGACGCGGTCCGGGCGTCGGTCCACGCGTTCAACGCGGCCGACGACGTGGACGCGCTGCTGGACGCGCTGTGAACCGGCGGTCGCCCGGCGACCGCTGTAAAGCCTTTTGCCCCGCCGTCCGGTAGCCTGCGCCATGACGGGGACCGGACGCGACCCGCACGCCGGGCGCCGCCCCGTCGGCCGGCGTGTCGGGCGTGCCGGCCGGCGCGGCCGCCGACGGGGGAGTCTCCCGTGAACCGGCTCCACCCGCGCGTGCAGGTGGTGTGGGTCGGCCAGGCGGCGCTGGTGGCCGCCGCCCTGGCCGGCGGCGTCTGGATCGTCGATCGGGTCGCCCTCCCGCTCCCGGCGTTCCTCCCGGCCGGCGTCTTCGTCGCGGTCCTGGCGATCGGTCTGACGCTCGCCGTGGCGCGCTATCGGCTGTGGCGCTACGAGGTGCGCGACGACGCGATCTACCTCGAACGCGGAGTGTTCACCCGGGTCCGGACGGTCGTCCCGTTCGTCCGCATCCAGCACGTCGACTCCTCGCGGAGCCCGGTCGAGCGCCTGATCGGCCTGGCGAGCACCGTCGTCTACACGGCCGGCTCGCGGGGCGCCGACGTCACCGTGCCGGGGCTGACGCCGGCGAGCGCCGACGACCTCCGCGAGCGGCTCAAGCGCCTGGCGATCCGGGCCGAAGGTGAAGACGCAGTATGAGACTCTCGCCGCTGACGATCCCCTACCGGGTGGTCCGGAAGGGCGCGAGCCTCGTCTTCACCGCCGTCTTCTTCGTCGTCACCGGTTCGTCGGCGATCGGCGGGATCGCCGGCACCCTGGCCGGGATCGGACTGATCGGCGTCGGCCTCCTCGCGCTGGTCGCCTACGAGGTGGCCTACTGGCGGCGCTACGAGTACGACCTGACCCCGGAGACGTTCGACATCCGCTCGGGCGTGATCTCTCGGCGCGAGCGGGAGATTCCCCTCCGGCGGATCCAGAACGTCGACATCCGGCGAAACGTCGTCCAGCGCCTGCTCGGCATCGCCGCGATCGACCTCGAAACCGCCGGCGGCGGCGGCACGGAGGCGGCGGTCCGGTACGTCCCCTTCGCGGAGGCGAAGCGTCTCCAGCGCGAGATCGCCGACCTGAAGCGCTCGGCGGCCGAGCGCGCGCCGGCCGGCGCGGCCCCCGACCGGGACGTGCTGTTCGCGCTCTCCCCCCGGGAACTCGTCCTCGTCGGGGCGCTCTCGTTCGACCTCCGGTTGCCCGGCGTGCTCCTCTTTCTCCTCTCGGGCTCCGCTACGGCGCTCCCGCCCCTCCTCGGCGTCTCCCTCGGCGGCGTCGGGACGCTCGCGCTCGCGGCCGCCGGCGCCGTGGGGCTCGTGGCGGTGGTCCTCGTCTCGTGGGGAGCGGGGGCCGCGGTCGCGGTGCTCAACTACCACGACTTCCGGCTCGCCCGCGTCGGCGACGAACTCCAGTACGAGCGCGGACTGCTCCGGCGGTACGACGGCTCGATCCCCCTCGACAAGATCCAGACCCTCACGATCTCCGACAACCCGCTGAAGCGCCGCTTCGGCTACGCCTCGCTTCACATCGAGACCGCGGGCCACGTCGCCGGTCGGTCGGACGGGCGCCGCCGCCGGCGGCGCGGGTCGCAGGTCGCCGTCCCGCTGGCCCGCGTCGGGCGGATCCACGACCTGGCCCGGGAGATCGAGCCGTTCGGCGATCCCGACCTCGAACGCCCGCCGTCCCGGGTGCGCCGCCGGTACGTCGCGCGCTACCTGCTCGCCCTGGTCGGTCTCGTCGGGGCGCTGTACGCGGTCGAGGCGGTCGTCGGTCTCGGCCTCCCGTGGTACGGTCCGCTCGTCCTCCTGCCGGCCCTCCCCGTCGCCGCCCACCTCAAGTGGCGCCACCGCGGCTACTGGCTCGGCGACGACCGCCTCGTCACGCGCAACGGCGTGTGGCACCGCGAGACGAAGGTGGTCCCGTACTACCGCGTCCAGACGGTGATCGACTCGCGGAGCCTCTTCCAGCGCCGGTGGCGCCTCGGGACCGTCACGGCCGACACCGCCGGATCGCTCTCGCTCGCCGGCTCGGACGCCGCCGCCGTCGACGTGGACCGCGCGACCGCAGACCGGGTCCGCGAGGCGCTCGTCGACAACCTGCGGGCGGCCCTCGTCAGGCGCGGCCGCGATCGGGGCTGGCGGTGGGATGACGTGGGGACGAGTTCGACGGAGGAGCCCGCGAACGCGGCCGACGACGACGCCGGCGACGCCAGCGGTGCCGGCCGACCGGAGCGGCCGGCCGACCGGGGACCGGACTGAGCGGTGCGGGCGGCCGACGGAGCGGGGCGGGCGAGGGGAACGCGGGCCGGGCCACAACCCGACCGCGCGGCACGCCACGCGGCGTCAGACGACGATCGAGTCGACGATCACGGCCAGCAACAGCGCCCCGAGGTAGACGTTCGAGGCGTGGAACGCCCGGAACGCGGCCGCCTCGGTCCGCTCGTAGTGGAGCCGAACGACCGTCCAGAGGAAGACGGCCCCGAGGACGACGCCGGTGGTGACGTAGAGGAGGTCGAGCCGGGCCGCAAGGCCGAGCGCGCCGGCGGCCGCGAGCGTCGCCCCGAGATACCAGAGGATGTGCTTGCGGGTGGCGGTCTCGCCGCGAACGACCGGATGCATCGGGAACCCGCCGCGGGCGTAGTCGTCGCGGTACGCCAGGGCGAGGTTGTAGAAGTGGGCGGGCGTCCAGAGGAAGATCACCCCGGCGATGGCGAGGCCGCCGACGCCGACGGTGCCGGTGACGGCGGCCCAGCCGATGAGCGCCGGGAGCGCGCCGGCGGCGCCGCCGATCACCGTGTTCTGGACGGTGTGTGGCTTCAGGAGGAGGGTGTAGACGACGCTGTAAAAGAGGATGGCGGCCAGGCCGAGGACGGCCGCGAGGAGGTTGATCGAGGCGAAGAGGGCGAGCGAGCCGAGTGCGAGCGCGAGGCCGAAGGCGACGGCGTGGCGGACGGGGATCAGGTCGACCGCCAGCGGCCGGTCGCTCGTGCGCGACATCCGACGGTCGACGTCGCGCTCGAACACGTGGTTGAAGGTGCCGCTGGCGCCGATGGCGAGGACGCCGCCGCCGAGCGTCGCCAGCACGACCCGCGGCGAGAGGCCCGGCCCGCCGGCGAGCGCCATCGCGGCCCCGGCGACGAGACAGAGCAACCACATCAGGCGGGGCTTGGTCAGGCGGACGTACGCGCCGATCGTCGCCCGCAGGCGTCCGATCCGGTCGTCGGGGATCGCGGGACGGTCGGCGTCGGAGGCGGGCGGCAGGTCGCGGCCGAGGTCGGCCGGGTCGAGGTCGGGGTCGTCGTCCGGATCGCCGGTCGTGCGTTCGAGCGTCCACGCGAGCGCGGCGACCATCCCGCCGAAGATCGCCAGCCCGAGGACGAGGTGGGCGGCGGCCAGGGTGGGGCTCGTCGGCGAGGTGGCGACGACCGCGCCGAGCGCCGCCTGGACGGGGTAGAGCAGCGCGGCGAGCGCGAGCGCCGAGCGGACGCGCGTCCGCCGGGTCCGATCGCGCCACGCGGCGACGGCGACGCCCACGACGAGCACCCCGACCGCGACGGCCGCGATCCGGTGGGCGAGGGCGAGGGCGCCGGCGGCCGTCGTCGGGAGCATCCAGCCGTCGCCGCAGGCCGGCCAGGCCGCACACGCGGACGCGGCGTCGGTGACGGCCGTCGTCGCCCCGACGAGCAAGAGGAGGTAGACGCCCATCGCGGTCGCGGCGAGCAGGCCGGAGAACCGGTCCGGGGACTGGTTCCGGGTCACTGATCGGTCCTTTGGAGTGGTGATATTTAGGCTCCGCGCTTTGCCACACGGCCCCGGGATCGGCTGTCGGCGTCGCCGACTGGCGCTGATCCGGTCGAACGGGAGCGAACGGGGGCGGAACGGGGGCGGACGGGGACGGTCCGGACGCCTACTCCGCGTACGCGTCGAGGATCCGGTCGACGATGGCGCCGGTCGAGAGCACCTCGCCCTCGTAGCGCGGGGAGCGGGCCGACGCCCGGCGGACGTCGCAGTCGACCCCGCGCTCGGCGAGGGCGTCACGGATGGCGTCGGCGTCGTGGTGCTGGTCGTGGCCGAGGACGATGCAGTCCGGGCGGAGTGCCTCGATGGGGACGAAGATGTCCTCCGGGTGGCCGAGGCGGGCGTCGTCGACGACGCCGAGCGCGTCGACCATCTCGCGGCGCTGGCGGCCGGGCAGGACCGGCCCGGACTTGTGGGTGACGTTCTCCCGGCGGGCGACGATGACGTGGAGGCGCTCGCCGAGCGCCGCCGCCTCCTCCAGATAGTGGACGTGACCGGGATGGAGGAGGTCGAAGGTCCCCTGCGCGACGACCAGCCCGTACGGGGGTTCGCCGCTCATAGCTCGGCGTCGATGTCCTCCTGGGTGAAATCGAAGAACTCCTCGGGGTCCGGGAGGTCCACGTCGAGGACGTCGAGCGATCGGGGGGTCCCCTCGCGGTCGAACGCGCGCCAGTCGTTGCGCTCGTAGGGCGCCCCGACGATGACGTGGACCGTTCCCCTGCCGAACGCCCCGAGGTCGGCGTCGCTCGGGCGGAGGACGCCGTTCGGGTGGGAGTGGACGGAGCCGACGGCCCGGCGGTCGTTGGGGATCAGATCCTCGCGGATCGTCGCGCTCACCGGGTTTGACTCCGTGGCCGGGACGACGAGGACGTCCGTGACCACGAGACCGTCGCGGTCGAGGTCGAACCGGCCGGCGTCCTCGCCCCGGAGCAGACCCATGTACTCGTTCGGATGGGTCTCCCGCGACGCTTCGAGGACGAACGAGAGCGTGTCGGCCGCGATTCCGACGACCTCGCGGGACCGGAAGAGCCGCATACTCGCCCTGGGGTGGGTCGACAACTAAGCGTTGCGGTAGGCCGCGTCGAGGGGGTCCGGCACGCCCCAGGACGACTCTGTAAGGCTTATCACCGGCCGTCCGCCAATGACGGGTATGACAACCGACGACGACGACGGGTCGGCCGCCGCCGACGGAGAGAGGTCGGCCGCCGCCGACGCTGCCGACGACGACCGCCCCGTCGTCTACGACCTCGCGTCCGACGCCACGGTCGAGGACGTCGAGGTCGGTGCCCGCTATCACGCGGTCGTCAACGGCGTAGTCGAGTACGGGATCTTCGTCGACGTCTCCGAGGAGGTGTCCGGGCTGGTCCACGAGTCGAACCTCGACGGCGAGTACGACGTGGGAGACCGCCTCGTCGTCCGCCTCGAATCGATCCGCGAGAACGGCGACCTCGCGTTCGCGGCCGTCGACCCCGGCGACCACCGGACCGTCGCGGTCGAGCACGATCCCGAGCTGACCCCGGCGACGGCGCTCGATCCCGGGAGCGAGGCCACGCTCGAAGGCCGGATCGTTCAGATCAAGCAGACCGGCGGGCCGACGGTCTTTCGCGTCCGCGACGAGACCGGCATCGTCGCCTGTGCGGCCTTCGACGAGGCCGGCGTCCGCGCGTACCCCGAGATCGACCTCGACGACGTCGTCCGCGTCTCCGGGGCCGTCGAGGAGCGAAACGGCGACCGGCAGGTCGAGGTGGCGTCGTTGACCCGCCTGGAGGGCGAGCGAGCGACGGCGACCCGCGAGCGGATCGAGGAGGCGATCGCCGAGCGGGCCACCCCCCACGACGTGGAGCCCCTCGTCGAGTGGCCGGCGTTCGAGAAGCTCCGCCCGGACCTCGAACGGGTCGCGCGACTCCTCCGGCGGACCGTGCTGGAAGGCCGCCCGATCCGGGTGCGCCACCACGCCGACGGCGACGGGATGTGTGCGTCCCTGCCCGTCCAACTCGCCCTCGAACGGTTCATCGAGGAGGTCAACGAGGCCGACGACGCCGCCCGCCACCTGTTCAAGCGCCTGCCCAGCAAGGCGCCGTTCTACGAGATGGAGGACGTGACCCGCGACCTCAACTTCGCGCTCGAAGGGCGGGCGCGCCACGGCCAGCAGCTCCCGCTCCTGCTCATGCTCGACAACGGCTCCACGGAGGAGGACGTCCCCGCCTACCGGAACCTCGCCCACTACGACGTCCCAATCGTGGTGATCGACCACCACCACCCCGACCCCGAGGCCGTCGAGCCGCTGCTCGACGCCCACGTCAACCCCTACCTCCACGACGAGGACTACCGCATCACGACGGGCATGATGTGCGTCGAACTCGCGCGGATGATCGCGCCCGAGGTGACCGACGACCTCCGGCACGTCCCCGCCGTGGCGGGGCTCGCGGACCGCTCGGAGGCCGGGGCGATGGCCGACTACATGGCGCTGGCCGAGGAGGAGGGGTACGACCGTTCCGACCTCCTCGACATCGGCGAGGCGCTCGACTACGCCGCCCACTGGCTGCGCTACAGCGAGGGCAGGACGGTCGTCGGCGACGTCCTCGACGTCGGCTGCGACGACGAGGAGCGTCACCGCGAACTCGTCGACTTCCTCGCCTCGCGGGCCGAGCGCGACGTCGAGCGCCAGCTCGCGGCCATCGAGCCCCACGTCGAACACGAGCGCCTCTCCTCGGACGCCCACCTCTACCGGATCGACCTCGACGAGTACGCCCACCGGTTCACGTATCCGGCCCCGGGGAAGACGACCGGCAAGCTCCACGACAGGAGGGTGGAGGAGACGGGCGAGCCGGTGATCACCATCGGCTACGGCCCGGACTTCGCGGTGCTTCGCTCGGACGGCGTTCGGCTCGACATCCCCGAGATGGTCTCGGAACTCAACGCCGAGGTCGCGGGCGGGGGCGTCACCGGCGGCGGCCACCTCGTCGTCGGCTCGATCAAGTTCGTCAGGGGGATGCGCGAGGCGGTCATCGACGCGCTGGTCGAGAAGATGGCCGAGGCCGACCTCGACGAGGAACTGTCGAGCGCCACGGCGCTGGACTGACGGGAGCGGGTCGACAGTCGTCAGTCAGGCGAACCGAACACGCCGGCGGAGGTACGCCAGCGCGACGCCGACGGCCAGGGCCGCGGCGAGCGCCAGCCCCGCGGGCGGAAGACGCGGCCCCCCGCGCCAGTCGGCGGCGAAGACGCGCCGGTAGTATCGGGCGGCCCCGCCGCCGTCGAGGGCCACGTCGACCTCGCGGTTCTCGCGGGCCGAGACGTCGTCCCAGTTGAGGCTCCCGACCACGACGACGTCGTCGGCGATCAGGCCCTTGGCGTGGATCGCGCCGTAGCGACCGTTCGGCTCGGCGATCCGCGCCGTCAGCGGGAGGTCCCGGCGGGCCGCGCGACGGTTCAGCCCCGCGACGAGCTTCCGGTTCTCCTCCTCGACGTACCACGCTCCCGAGAGGAGGATCCGAACCCGCACCCCGCGCTCGGCCGCGCGGACGACGGCCCGCACGAACGGCACGTCCGGCCCGCCGAGGGTCGGCTGGAGCACGTCGACGCGCCGGTCGGCCCCGTCGACGACGCCGACGACCGCCCGCTCGGCGTTCCCCGGGGCGGTGAGGACGCGGACGCGCCGGGGGTGGACCCGCGCCGGGTCGACCCGCGAGGGGTACGAGCCGTCGGCGGCGCCCCCCGACTCGAAGCTCCGGTTCCGGCGCACCGCGGCCCACGGGCGGGCGTCGCGCGCGCCGAAGTCCCGGCCGAACAGGGCCGCGAGGTCGGTCGCGGCCGCCGGGGAGTCCATCCGGACGCCCCAGCCCCGGTTCTCCCGCCCGCCCGTCCCCGCGGGCTTCCAGTTCTCGGTGAGGACGAGCGCCCGGTCGTCGGCCACGGCGTACTTCGCGTGG
>JBDGUC010000022.1:0-53233 GCA_042216285.1 Haloferacaceae archaeon | reverse complement strand
AAGAAACAGAGCACAACGAGAGCGTCCGTCCCGACAACTGCGACTGTGGCGACTGGAACGCCGACGCCGACCCTGCTGGCCCTGCTACAGTGACGGGTTCCAGGAGCCGAACTCCGACGACTCCAGCGAGGAATAACGCAATACCGTCAATCCATCACACCCACTTCAAATGCAACCGCCGGGCGATCCACGAGTTCCACGACCTCTGGAACGACACCAGGGAACTGTACCAGCTTCCGGGCGTCGCCGAGACGGTGAACCTCGACCACGTCGTCCGCCACTACTATCGCAGTCACGGCGACCTCAACCCCGGGCGACTCGTCCCCGCGGGACCCGACGTGGACTTCGCCGCCCCCTACGACCGGGACCGCCTGCCCGGCGGACCCCCGACGCGCTCGTCCCGCCCGCCTGACCGGTCGGGGACCCGCCGACCGTCCGGGCGACGGCTCGCGGGCCAACGCACCCCACGGATCGGTCACGACGCGGCGTCGTCGCGCCGAAGAACTGTACGGTTCTGGAGACGAAACGGCCGGGGCGAAGGTCTAAACCTCCGGACCGACAACGTTCGTGTACGCCCGGCCGGAGGCGTATCAGAAGTGTCCGGCAGGGGACGTCGACGTCCGCCCACCGCATCCCCGGTGGCGGATCCCTGCGGCCCTGTCATGGTTACCGCCCCTCCGGAGGCGGCCAGTATCCGGGTTTTCCCCGTCCGGTATGTGTCTTGTGGTTTCGGTGCCGTGACCGGCCGAACCGTGATGTGCGTTCACACCGAACGGACCACATGGACGACCGTGGCACGCTCGCCCGCCTTCTCCCGGCCCCGCGGGTCGTCGACTGGTCGCTGCTCGCGGTCGCGCTGGTGGCCCTCGCGACCGGCGTGGCGAGCCTCGGGGTCGGCGCTCCGGACGGCGCGGCCGTGTTCCTCCTCCACGGCGCCACCGGCGCCGCGCTCGCGGGTCTGCTCGCGGTCAAACTCCGCCGGGTCGCCGGCCGCCTCCTCCACCGGCGCGCGTGGGACCGGGCGACCCCGCTCTCGGTGCTGACCGCGGCGGTCGCGGCGCTGGCGATCGCAACCGGGATCGGCTGGGCGCTCGGCGCGACCGTCCCGCTCGGCTTCTGGACGCTGTTGAACGTCCACGTCCTCTTTGGTCTGCTCGTCGTTCCGCTCGTCCTCGTCCACCTCCGGGCCCGGTTCCGACGGCCGCGGCGCCGCGACCTCGACGGTCGACGCGACGTGCTCCGGTACGCGGGACTCGCCCTCGCCGGGGCCGGCGCGGTTCGCCTCGCCGACGCCCTCGCTCGTCGGTTCGACACCGCCGCGGCCGCCGCGCGGTTCACCGGCTCCCGGCCGCTCGACGACGGCGACGGCGCGCCCGCCGGCCGCGGCAACGCCACCTTCCCCGTCACGTCGTGGGTCGCCGACGATCCGGATCCGATCGCCGTCGGCGACTGGCGCCTCCGGATCGGGGGCCTGGTGGAGACGCCACTCGCGCTCGCGCTCGACGACCTCGATCCGACCGCGACGGACCGCGCCCTCCTCGATTGCACGAGCGGCTGGTATGCGGTTCGGGACTGGGAGGGCGTCCGGCTGGGCGACCTGCTCGACGGCGCCGACGTCCGCGAGGGGGCCCGGTGGGTCGTCGTCCGCTCCGTGACGGGCTACCGGTGGTCGTTTCCCCTGCCCGAGGCCCGGGACGCCCTGCTCGCCACCCACGTCGGTGGCGAGCGCCTGAGCCACGGCCACGGCTTCCCCCTCCGGCTCGTCGTCCCCGGCCGGCGCGGGTTCCAGTGGGTGAAGTGGGTCGATCGCGTCGAGGTACGCCGGCGACGGGACCTCGGGCAGTACGTGTCGACGCTCGTCAGTGGCCTCTAGGCGCCGGGCGCGTCCCCGTTCCCGTCGTTCCCGGGACCGCGCCCGCCGTCGTCGCCGTCGTCGTCGTCCCCCGCCGCGCGCCCGACGCCCCCGCGGATGACCCGCTCGGCGTCGACACGCGCCGCGTCGGGGTCGAACGCGCGCACGATCGCGCGCAGGCGGTCCGCGGAGGCGTCGGCGAGGTCCCGGGCGTGGGCGGCGACGTTCGGCACCGCGCGGATCACGTTGTCGACGACGGGGATGGCGGCGGTTCGTGCCGACCGCGACAGCGGGTTGAGGTCGATCACGATCTCGACTTTCCCGCAGTCGGCGAGCGCGGCCGCGCGGTCGCCGTCCTCCAGGGGGACGAGCACGGTGTCGGCGGCGGCGATGCCGTCGGCGTCGACCGTCGCCCGCGCGTGTGAGAGCCCGGGGATCCGTGCGTCGCCAGCGAGTCCCTTCACGTCGGTCGCGCCGTGCTCCCGGAGGTGGTCGGCGATGGCCGCCATCCGCTCGGGCGTGCGGTGAAAGATGTTCACCTCCAGATCGGCCCCGGTCGCGGCCGCCAGATCGACCATCCCCCCGGGAACGAGGGCGGCGACGTTCCCGTTGACCGAGAGCACCGGGCGGTCGGCGAGCAGCAACTGTGCCGCCGCGGCACGCTCGGCCCGGTCGGCGCTCTCGATCGTTCGCTCGCCGAGCAGGTAGTCGAACGCCTCTCCCCGTCCCTCGGCGATGAGCCCCTGCAGGCTGGTGATGCCCGCCTCCACCCCCGCTTCGATCCGGTGGCGGGTGGCGAGCGACTCGCGCCGGGGGTGGTCCTCGGGAACCCCGGTGGCGTCCCCGTCCACGGTGGCGTCCCCGTCCGCCATGCGTTCGCGTGGGCGCGTCGCGGGCTAACCGCTTTCGCTTTCCCCGCCGTCGCCCTCCCCGCCCCGCCCCTCGCCGACGAGCGACGCGCCACGGAGGCGGATCTCACAGACCTCGGGATCGTAGCCGGCGTCGCTCAGCGCCGTCCCGATCGAGACGACCGTGTCCCCGAGCATCGCCATCGCGGCCGTCCCGCCGGCGGCCTCGACGGCCGCGATCGCCTCGCCCGCCCGCTCGGTCAAGAGCCCCGCCTCCCCGGCGAAGCGCCGCGAGAGGGTCATCAGACGGTCGAGGGTCGGTCGCTCGCACAGACGGTCGAGCGCCGCCTCCCCCGCCCGCGTCAGCCGCTCGGTCTCCCCGCCGACCACCCGCTCGGTCGACACCTCGCCGAAGGTGACGTACTCGACGCGTCGCCCCGGCCCGACCGGAACGCCGTCGAGCCGTCCGTGGCCGGGGGCCCCCGGTTCGAGCCTGATCGGCACGCCGCCCCGGGCCTGTGCCACCACGTCGCCCAGCCCCGTCCCCGCCTCGACCTCGGCGGCGTGGGCGAGTCCGACGAGGTCGTTTGCCGACCGCCCGGCGTCGAACGCCGCGTTGGCCGCCAGCGCCGTCCCCAGCGCCGCCGCACCGGAGACGCCGAACCCCGCACCCACCGGCAGGTCGCTCTCGATCCGGACGGCCGCAGACGCCGGAAAGGCGTCGAGCACGCCGCCCACGGGGGCCACGTCGGCCCGGCGACCGTCGAGCCACACGCCCTCGCCCCCCGCCTCGACCCGCACCCGGACCCCGTCGGTCAGCGTGATTCCCGCGCCCCGCGACCCCGCGACGAGCGGATCCGGGTCCGGGTGTGCGCTGAAAAAGCCCGTCACGTGGCCCGGAACCGCCGCGACGGCCTCGCGTCCGGCGCCCTCGTCGCTCATCGTTCGGGAGAGTCCGGCCGGCGACTAACGGCTTGCGATCCGGGACGGGACCGACGTGCGTGCCCGGCGTCTCGCCACGGATCGACGCCCGCGTCGGGGGCCGGCCGGGCCGCCACTCCGTGGCACACCCGTCAACGGTCATCGTAAAGCGGCCGTCGAGCCTATCGCCCCCATGGACCTCTCCGCGCCCGCTCCCCGACGGATCGCCCGGGGCGCCGCGACCGTGGCCGGCCTCGTCGGGGCGTACCACGTGCTCTACCTGATGGGTGCGTTCGGCCCGGTCTCGTGCTGGACGGGATACGCCGTCAGCGGCTCTGCCACGAGCAACGGCACCGAGACGACGACGACCCCAACGGTCACGCACGGCTGTACGTCGGGCATCGACGCCCTGCTCGGCACGGACGGCGGCAACGCGGGGGTGCTGTTCTTCTGGGCGGTCGCGTTGCTCGTCCTCGTCGCCCTCGGCTGGTACGGCGCGTGGACGGCCCGACGTCGCGTCACCTGGGTGACCGTCGTCGCCGGCGCGGCGGTGACCGTCGCGGGCGCCTTCAGCGTCGGCTGGTACTTCCTCGTCCCGACGCTGTGCCTGCTGGTCGCGGCAGTCGCGCTCTCGGTCGACGCCGGACGGCACTGAGGGCACGGGCGCTGGCTGTCTCGCGGGAACGCGGTCGTTTCGCTTCGCTTCGCTCCCTGCTCCCGCTCGCCAGGCAACGGCTTCGCCCTACGGGCACGGGCGCTGGCTGTCTCGCGGGAACGCGGTCGTTTCGCTTCGCTTCGCTCCCTGCTCCCGCTCGCCAGGCAACGGCTTCGCCCTACGGGCTCAGCCGTTGCCTGTCTCGCGGGAACAACACCGCCTCGCGGATGTTCCCCAGCCCGAGCATCGTCATCACCAGCCGCTCGACGCCGTAGGCCCAGCCGGCGTGGGGGGGCATCCCGTACCGGAACATCTTCGTGTAGTACTCGAACTGCTCGGGGTCGAGTCCCTGCTGTTCGAACCCCGCGACGAGTTCGTCGTAGCGGTGCTCGCGCTGGCCGCCCGAGACCAGTTCCATCCGCGGGTGCATCAGATCGAACCCCTTCGACAGCTCCGGGTCGTCGTCGTAGTCCTGGATGTAGAACGGCTTGATCTCGGAGGGCCAGTCGACGATGAAGTAGTGACCGCCGACCTCCTCGCCGAGCGCCACTTCGGCCTCCGTCGACAGGTCGTCGCCCCAGACGAGTTGCTCGTCGAGCGCGCCCGTCGCGTTGATCCGCTCGATGGCCTCCCCGTAGGTCAGCCGGGGGAACGCCTCGTCCGGGACCGCGAACTCGTCGGCCAGCCCGAGCGTCTCCAGCTGGTCGGCGCAGTTCGTCGCGGCTCCCTCGTAGGCCGCTTTCAGGGTCCCCTCGCAGACGTCCATCGCCTCGTGGTGGTCGACGAACGCCGACTCGAAGTCGATCATCGTCGCCTCGTTGAGGTGGCGGGGCGTGTTGTGCTCCTCCGCGCGGAAGATGGGGCCGATTTCGAACACGCGCTCCAGCCCCGAGCCGACCATCAGCTGTTTGAACAGCTGTGGCGACTGGTTCATGAACGCCTCGCGGCCGAAGTAGGTGATCGGGAAGAGTTCGGTGCCGCCCTCGGTGCCGGTGGCGACGATCTTGGGCGTGTTGATCTCGGTGCAGTCGATCGACCGGAAATGCTCCCGGACCGCCCGCAGGACCTCCGAGCGGATCTCGAAGATCGACTTCACCTCGGGCTTGCGGAGGTCGAGGGTGCGGTTGTCCAGTCGGGTCGACAGGTCGGCGTCGACCTTCCCCGACGGGTCCAGCGGGAGTTCGGGATCGGCCTCGGCCAGCACGTCCACCGAGCGTGGAACGATCTCGACGCCGGTCGGGGCGCGCTCCTCCGCCTCGACGGCGCCCGTGACGACGACGACGCTCTCGCGGTGGACGCCCAGCCCCGTCTCGACGAGGGCGTCGTCCATCTCCTCCTTCTCGAACTTCACCTGGATGCGCCCGGTCCGGTCCCGGAGGATGAGGAAGGCGATGCCGCCGAGGTCGCGGATCTCGTGGACCCAGCCGGCGACGGTGGCCTCCTCGCCGGGGGTCGCGTCCGCGGCGCAGGTGCGGTTCTCCATGCGGTCCGGTCCGCGTGCCTCACCTAAATTCGGTCCGATTCGAGCGTCCGGAGGTCGAGTACGCCGCCGGGACCACGCCCGCCGTGCACGACGACGTCCGCTCTGCGCTCTTGCCGACGGCCGTCGCCTCGCCGTCGTCGCCCGGTACGGCGCCCCCGTCCGGTCTCGCGGGCGTCGGCGTCCCGGGCCCCCGTCCGACGCGGAGCCCGCCGACTCGCTCAGTTGGCGTCCCGGGCCTCCTTCGCGCCACGGACGGTCTCTGCCACCGCGTCGGCGCCCGCGTCGTGGAGCAGGTCGCCGACGACGACCACGTCGGCGTGACGGCCCATCTCGCGGGCGCTCCCGTAGTCGCGGATGCCGCCGCCGTAGAACAGCGTCGCCTCGTCGAGGGCGTCGGCCGCCGCCGCGACCGTCTCCGCGTCGCCGTAGGTCCCCGAATACTCGACGTAGACGATGTCCTGACCGAACATCCGCTCTGCCACCCTCGCGTAGCAGGCCACCTCCTCCGGGTTCTGGTCGCAGTCGGCGTCGGTGTACTCCGCGACCGACGAGTCGGGGTTGAGGACGACGTAGGCCTCGGTGTGGATGCGCGACCAGTCCAGGCCGTCCTCGATGCGTACCCACTCCTTGTGCGCGCCGGTGACCCAGAAGGCGTCGCGGGCGTTGAACACCGTCGGGACGAGATACCCCTCCAGCGCGTCCGACTCGATGACGACGCCGGGATTCGACGGCTCCTGATAGAGAGGAACGTCGTAGGCCGCACACGCCTCGACCACCCGCTCCATCTTCGCCGCCGTCATCCCGGTCGTCCCGCCGATCTCGATGGCGTCCGTGCCCGTCGCACACGCGTCCTCGAAGGTCTCCCCCTCGACGAGTTCCTTGTCCGGGTCGATCTTCAGGACGTGATCCCAGTCCGCCCACGGCCCCGTCATCACACCCACACGCCGTGGGAAGACGGTAAAAAAGGCGCGGATGCGGCCGAAATCGGCGGCGGCGTTCCCAACCGTTTTCCACGGCCCTCCCGACGCCCACGTATGCCTCCGGCGCAAAACGTCCTCGGCGAGCCCCTCGAACCCTGCAGCGAGAACCCCCCGACGGGGTTCCTCCGCGACGCCCACTGCCGGGACGTCCCCCGCGATCCGGGGCGCCACGAGATCTGTGCCGTGATGACCGCGGACTTCCTGGAGTTCACCGAGGTGATGGGCAACGACCTCTCGACCCCGCGCCCGGAACTGAACTTCCCCGGTCTGGATCCGGGCGACCGCTGGTGCGTCTGCGTCCCCCGGTGGATCGAGGCGATGGAGGGCCGACAGGCCCCGCCGGTCGTCCTCGAATCCACCGTCGAGTCGGTGCTCGACGAGGTGTCGCTGGCGACGCTCGAAGAGCACGCCCACGAGCCGTGAACTACCCCACCCTACCGCTCGCCTGACGGCTCGCGCTTGAGGGTGGGGCTTCCTGTTTCCACGACGCGCTTTGCAGACACCGGGGTGTCCACAGGGAGCGCAGTCTCCACAGGCGTTAACGAGAGCGAAGCTCTCGTTCGCACATCAGAATCGCACGGCGATTCTGAGGACGTTGATTCGGAGCGTCCCGCTCCTAACCGCTTCTTCACACCGCGAGAAAGAATGTTCCACGCCGCGTTCGCATCTCTATCCGCCTCGAACCCGCAGGCAGGACACGAATGCTCGCGTACCCACAGCGGCTTGTCCGTCGAGACACCGCAGGACGCACACTCTTTCGTTGTTCCGCGCGGATTCACGGCGATGAAGTGCGTTCCTTCGCGTTCACACTTGTATTCGAGCATCCGAAGGAACGTCCCCCACGCCGCGCCTGCCCGATTCCGCGAGTTGCCCGGTATCTCGACTAACCCTTTCGCGTCCAAGTTTTCGACGGCCACGAGGTCGTACTCTCGGGCGTAGTAGTTCGAGAGCTTGTGCAGGAAGTCACGACGTTTGTTCTTCAACTCGGCGTGACGTTCGGCAACGACTCGCCGCTGTTTCTGCCAATTCGCAGACCCGTGTTCCTTCCGCGAGAGGTCGCGTTGGGCGCGTTCCAACCGCTCGCGTTCGTCGGAGAGGTCGAGGGATTCGACGGCTGTTCCGTCGGTGTCGTGAGTACTTGAGAATCCCCACGTCGATGCCGACGCACTTCTCGGGTTTCTCCGGTTTCGTAGGCGGGTCGTCTGGGGGTTCGACGCCGAGGATGGCGTACCACTTCCCGGTCGGTTCCTGCTTGACCGTGACAGTCTTTATTTCGGCGTCGTCGGGCAGGTCACGGTGGAAGGTGAGCGGGATTTCTCCGAGTTTCGAGAGCCACAATCGGGTCCGACCGCTCGTGTTCTTGAGCTTGAAGCCGGATTGACTGTAGGTGAAACTGCGATACTCGCCCGGTGCTTTCCACTTGAGTTGGCCGACGCGGTAGCCGTTCTCTTTGCGTTCGCGAAGCGTTGAGAGGTTGTCGTACAGGCGTTGAACGACTTTCTGAAGGACTTTCGAGTGAACTTGTTTCAGGTCGTTCCACCACTTCTTGAGGCTCGGCAGGAGCTTCTGCTCGCTGTATGCCGAGGTGTCGTCTGTGCGGTTGAGACGGTGGAGGAAGTGGTTGTAGACCTGCCTACAGGTATCGACAGTCCACGCTAACTGTTCTTCGAGAGCGTCGGACGGTCGGAGTCGATACCTGTAGTTGTAGTTCACGAGCGTTCTTCGATGAGTTCGTCAAGTTTCTCTTGGACGAACGACGAGAGGTTGAGGTGGTTGTCCTCGACCCACTCGGCTTGGTCGTCACGGATAGAGATGTTCTTGCGCGTTGCCACACCACACAATACACAAACTACACAAATGAGGGTTGCGATTGCGTGGGCCTGTGGGTCGAGCGTCGAACGTGTTTGAGAACTGTGCGGCGCTGTATCCCCTCCCTACTCACTCGCTTCGCTCGTTCGTTGAGGAAGGGGCCTTAGCGCCTCAATTCAGGTAAAACGTCCGCAGGCCGCGAGTCGGGACCGTGACCGGCGCTCTCAGTCCGCCTGGGCCTGCCAGTCCCGCACCGTCTCCTCGCCCACCCCGTCGACCGCCTCGGCGAGCGCGTCCGGCTCCACTTCCTTCAGCGCCTCCACGTCCTCGACGCCCGCGGCTTCGAGTTTCTCGGCGGTCGTCTCGCCGATGCCGTCGATCGCCTCCAGTTCGCTCCCCGCCTGTCGGGCCCGGTACTCGCGGTAGTTGCAGATCGGACAGCCCAGCTCCCAGGGCTCGTCGTCGCCGTCCTCGTCCACGATCCTGAGGTGGGGGAGGCCGTGCTCCTCGCACGTCTCGTCGGTCACCTCGATCTCGCCCCGGCGCGGGAGGGGCAGGGAGTACTCGCAGTCCGGATACCGGGTGCAGCCGACGAGCCGCGACCCGGTCCGCAGGCGCTTGATGGCGAGTTCGCCGCCGTCGCTCGCGCCACAGTCGGGACACGATCCGATGACCTGGTCCTCGGTCTCCTCGGCTGCCTCGGCCTCGCAGCGCGGACAGCCGTGGACGAACGTCTTCCGCCCGGCGAGCATCTTGACGTGCTGGAGGCCGTGTTCCTCGCAGGTCTCCTCGAGGATCAGCGGCCGGCCCGTCGAGGGGAGCGGGAGGGTGTACTCGCAGTCCGGATAGCCGTCACAGCCGACGAAATGCGAGCCGTTCCGGGCCTGGCGCACGAGGAGGTCCGACCCGCACTCGGGACAGGCCCCGAGGGTCTTGTCGGCCTTCAGCGACTCGCGGAGGTGGTCGCCGACCTCGTCGCGGGCCTCCACCAGCCGATCGAAGATCCGTTCGAGCATCTCCCGCGAGTCGTCGGTGACGTCCTCGAGGTCCTTCTCGCCGCGCGCGATGGCCGCCATCTCCCGTTCGAGCCGGGCGGTCATCTCCTCGCTGACGATGGGGTCGGCGAACTCCTCGCCGGCCTCGACGACCGCCCGCGCGAGCCGGGTCGGGCGCGGCGGGTCACCCTCCACGTAGCCCCGGTCGTAGAGCTTCTCGATCACGTCGTGGCGGGTCGCCTTCGTCCCGATCCCCATCTCCTCCATCGTCTCGATCAGCCGGGACTGCCCGTAGCGCCGCGGGGGCCGGGTCTCCTTTGCCTCCAGGCGGACGTCGCGCACCGCCAGGTCCGCCCCCTCCTCGACGTCGGGGACGTGGTGCTCGGTCGCGTCGGAGTAGGGGTAGACCTCGTGGTAGCCGGGATCGAGCAGGCGCTTGCCGTTGGCCTTGAGCGACAGCGCCCCGTCGTCGGCCGCGACTTCGGCGACGACCCGCAGGTGCTCCCACTCGGCGGGGTCGGCCACCGTGGCGAAAAAGCGCCGCACGACGAGTTCGTAGATCTCCCACTCGTCGTCCGAGAGGTCGCCCGGTGCGGGGAGTTCCCCGGTCGGGTGGATCGGCGGGTGGTCGGTGGTCTCCTCGTCGCCCGCCGTCGGGTCGAGGTCGTCGAGCGCCAGCAGCGTCGCCGCGTCCTCGCCGAAGGTCCGGTCGTCCGCGAACGCCTCGACCAGTTCCCGGGGATCGAGGTCGTCCGGGTAGACCGTGTTGTCCGTCCGGGGATAGGTGAGGTAGCCGGCGGTGTAGAGGTCCTCGGCGACGCTCATCGCGCGCTGGGCCGAGAAGTCGAGCGATCCGGCCGCGCGGATGAACGCCGTCGTGTTGAACGGCGCCGGCGGGTCGTCGGTCCGGGTACGCCGGTCGACGTCGACGACCCGCGCGCTCGCGGCGGCCGCGAGGGTCTCGTGGGCCGCCGTGGCGGCCGCCTCGTCCCACACGCGCTCGGCCTCGTTGCCCTCGTCGTCGAGGTAGAAGTACTGCGCCTCGAAGCGCTCGTCGGCCCCGAGGTCGGCGAACAGTTCCCAGTACGGCTCCGGATCGAACGCCTCGATCTCGCGCTCGCGGTCGACGAGGAGTTTGAGCGTCGGGCTCTGGACCCGACCGACCGAGACGAAGTCGTCGCCGAGGCGGCCGGCCGAGAGCGAGAGAAAGCGGGTGAGCGCGGCCCCCCACACCAGGTCGACGACCTGGCGGGCCTCGCCCGCGGCCGCGAGGTCGAAGTCGAGGTCGTCGGGCGCGTCGAACGCCTCCCGCACCGCTCGCTCGGTGATCGAGGAGAACCGGACGCGGGCGATCGGCGCCTCCTCGTTGACCGACCGGACGAGTTCGTGGGCCTCCTTCCCGATGAGTTCGCCCTCGCGGTCGTAGTCGGTGGCGATGATCACCCGGTCTGCCTTCCGGGCCAGTCGCCGGAGCGCGCGGACGATCCCCTCCTGGGTGGGGCGTTTGGTCACCTCGGCGTCGATCAGTTCGACCGGCTCGACGTCCCGCCAGCCGTCGTACTCCGGGGGGAAGTCGACGCCGACGACGTGGCCCGAGAGGCCGATGCAGCGCCGGCCGCCCCACCGGTAGACGTTCACGTCGCCGATCCGCTCGCGCTCCGCGCTCTTGCCGCTCAGGATCTCCGCGATCCGGCGGGCGGCGTTCTCCTTTTCCGTGACGATCAGCTCCACGGTTGCACCCTCTCGGCGGCTCTCATCGGCCGGACTGAGGCGGAGCCCGGAGGTAAACCTTTCGTCGGAAATCGGCAGACAGCGCCCGCGTCGCGCCCGTTCGCGGGTGTTCGCGCCCGGCGTGGGCGCGGGTGTGCACGACGGCCCCGGCCGGGACCCGCCGCCGCCCGTCGACCCGGGGTCGCCGGCTCAGGTCCCGTCCAGGCGCTCCCGGAGCAGTCGGTTCACGTCGCCGGGGTCGGCGCTCCCGCCCGTCGCCGCCATCACCTGCCCGACGAGGTAGTTGATGGCGTCGTCCTCGCCCGCGCGGTAGTCCTCGACGGCCCCGGGGTTGGCCTCGATTGCGGTCTCGACGGCGTCGGCCACCGCCGCGTCGTCGGCGGTGCCGAGCCCCTCGCGCTCGACCACCTCGTCGGGCGCCAGCCCCTCGTCGAGCATCGACCGGAGGACCGTCTCGCGGGCGTTCTTGGCGGTGATCTCGTCGGAGTCGACGAGTTCGATCAGGCGCGCCACCTCGTCGAGGCGGTCGGCGACGTCCGCGACCGTCATGTCGCGGTAGTTGAGTTCGCCGAGCAGGTCGTCGGCCACCCAGGTCGCGGCGAGGTCGGGGTCGAAGCGTGTGGCCACTTCCTCGTAGAAGTCGGCGACCTCCCGGCTGGAGGTGAGTTTCGAGGCGGCCTCGCGGTCGAGACCGTACTCCGTGCGGAACCGCTCCCGGCGGGCGTCGGGCAGTTCCGGGATCGCCAGTTTCTCGGTCCAGTCGCCGACCCGGAGCGGCGGGATGTCGGCCTCGCGGAAGTAGCGGTAGTCCTTCTCGGCCTCCTTCGAGCGCATCGAGACGGTGATCCCCCTCGATTCGTCCCAGTGGCGGGTCTCCTGTTCTATCTCGCGTCCGCGCTGGATGGCGTTGCGCTGGCGGGTCACCTCGTAGGCGAGCGCCTGCTCGGCGCCCTTGTGACTGGAGATGTTCTTCACCTCCGTCCGGTTGGCGGCGTCGAGCGCCGCCTCCGTGATCGTCCCGTCGGCCGCCACCTCCTCGGCGGGCACCATCGAGATGTTGGCGTCGACGCGCAACGACCCGTCGCGCGTGCTGTCGAAGGCGTCGAGATACTCCAGCACCTCCTCCAGTTTGGCGAGAAAGGCCCGGGTCTCGGCGGGCGAGCGGAAGTCCGGTTCGGTGACGATCTCCATGAGCGGCGTCCCCGCCCGGTTGTAGTCGACGAGCGTGTACTCCGCCGTCTCGATGGTCCCTCCCTCGTGGACGAGGCTTCCCGGATCCTCCTCCAGGTGTGCCCGGCGGATGCCGATCGTCCGACGCTCGCCCTCGACGCCGATCTCCAGGTCGCCGTCCCGGCAGATGGGGGCGTCGTACTGCGTGATCTGGAAGTTCTTCGGCAGGTCGGGGTAGTAGTAGTTCTTCCGGTGAAAGCGGGTCTCCTCGGCCACCTCGGCGTCGATCGCCTTGCCGATCTTGACGGCGTGTTCGACGGCCGCCTCGTTCACCACGGGGAGCGCCCCCGGCAGACCGAGACAGACCGGGCACGTCCGGGTGTTGGGGGCCTCGTCCGCCGTCGCCGTCGTCGAGCACCCACAGAAGATCTTGGTGTCGGTTTCGAGCTGGACGTGGACCTCCAGCCCGATGACGACGGCGAGGTCCTCCCGTTCGATGGCCTGGGCGGTCATCACCCCCACGTCGGCGGCGCCGCGCTAAAGGCTAACGGGACCGCGCCGCGGCGGACGTTCCCCTTTAACGTCTGACGTAACTTTATGATGCCGGCGACACCCGTGTGGGTCATGAGCAATCGGGTGGATGAGCTCGAGTCGCGCGTCGCCGAACTGCAGGCCGCGGTCGACGGGCTCACCGAGGAACTGGTCGAGACCCGCGAGCGGCTCCGGGCGCTCGAATCGGACGCGGACGAGACCGCCGGTCGCCCCCGGAGCGAAACCGTTACCCCCGGGGCGGCCGAGGACCGGACGAACGGATCGGCCGAAGAACCCGACCACGATCCGGAACCCGACCCCGGGACGGGGGCCGAGGCGGACGCGGACGCCGACGGATCGGCGGACGCCGAGACCGACGAGGGCTCCTCGTCCGACTCCGACGACATCATCGTCGCGTGACGGCCCGGCCCGGGCACGAGCGACCCCCATGCACATCAAAGAGCTCGTACTGGACGACTTCAAGAGCTTCGGGCGGAAGACGAAGATCCCGTTCTACGAGGACTTCACGGTCGTCACCGGCCCGAACGGCTCGGGCAAGTCGAACATCATCGACGGCGTGCTGTTCGCGCTCGGCCTGGCCCGGACGCGCGGCATCCGCGCCGAGAAGCTGACCGACCTCATCTACAACCCCGGCCACGGCGAGGGCGAGGCGGCCGCCGGGCCGAGCGAGGCCTCGGTGACGGTCGTCCTCGACAACGCCGATCGGACCCTGGAGCGCTCGCAGGTCGTCAACGCCGCCGGCACCGACGACGTCGGCGACGTCGACGAGATCACCGTCCGTCGCCGGGTGAAAGAGACCGAGGAACATTACTACTCCTACTACTACCTCAACGGCCGCTCGGTCAACCTCGGGGACGTCCGCGACCTGCTGGCGCAGGCGGGGGTGACCCCGGAGGGGTACAACGTCGTGATGCAGGGCGACGTGACCGAGATCATCAACATGACCGCCCGCGAGCGCCGGGAGATCGTCGACGAGATCGCCGGCGTCGCCGAGTTCGACGCGAAAAAGGAGGACGCCTTCGGCGAACTGGAGACCGTCGAGGAGCGGATCGGCGAGGCCGACCTCCGGATCGAGGAAAAGGAGACCCGCCTCTCGCAACTGGAGGAGGAACGCGAGACGGCCCTCGAATACCAGTCGCTCCGCGAGGAGAAATCGGAGTACCAGAGTCACCTGAAGGCCGCCGAACTGGAGGCCAAGCGCGGCACGCGCGAGGGCGTCCGGAAGCGCATCGAGGCCAAGGAACAGGACCTCAGGGATCTGGAGGCCCAACTCGACGAGCGCCAGGGGCGCGTCGACGACCTGGAGGCCGACCACGAGGAACTGACCCGCGAGATCGAACGGACGGGCGAGGACGAACAGCTCCGGGTCCGGAGCGAGATCGAGGAGATCAAGGGCGAGATCAGTCGACTGGAGGGCGAGATCGACGCCGCCGAGGACCGGATCGAGGACGCCGAGACCGACCGCCGGGAGGCGTTCGTCGAACTCGACGCCAAGACGGAGACGGTCGAGGAGCTGGAGGAGGAGATCCGCTCGGTCAAGGTCGAGCGGGCGTCGGTGAAATCCGACCTGGCCGACCGACGGGAGGAACTCGCAGACGTCGAGGCGGAGATCGAGAACGTCGACGCCGAGTACGACGAACTGAAGGCCGAACTCGGGGAGTTAGAGGAGCGACGGCGCGAGTTACAGGCCGAGCGCGCCGAGCGCCAGCGCGAGAAGGACCGCCTGCTCGACGAGGCCCGCCGTCGGTCCGGTGACCTGGAGGAGCGCCGCGAGGAGGTCGAGGCGGCCCGGGAGCGCCTGCCCGACCTCCGGGCCGACCTGTCGGACCTGCACGGGGAACTCGACAAGGCCGAGCGCAACCGCGAGACGATCCGCGACGCGATCTCCGACCTCCGGGAGCAGAAGGCGGAGCGACAGGAGGAACTCGACGCGCTGGACGACGAGTTGCGCGCCAAGCAAAACGAGTACGCGGAACTGGAGGCCCGCGCGGACCGGGCCGGCGACGACTCCTGGCCCCGATCGGTGGCGACGATCACCGGCGCCGGCATCGACGGCGTCCACGGGCCGGTCGGGTCGCTGGGGAGCGTCGCCGCCGAGTACGCCACCGCCTGCGAGACGGCGGCGGGCGGCCGGCTGGCGAACGTGGTCGTCGACGACGACGGCGTCGGGGCGGCCTGCATCGAGCGCCTGAAGTCGCGCAACGCCGGACGGGCGACCTTCCTCCCGCTGACGGAGATGGACGACCGCGGGCTCCCCTCGCTCCCCTCCCACCCCGGCGTCGTGGACTTCGCGCGCGACCTGGTCGACTACGAGGAGCGCTACGCCGGGGTCTTCTCGTACGTCCTCGGCTCGACGCTCGTGGTCGAGGACATGGACGCCGCCCGGGACCTGATGGGCGACTACCGCCTGGTGACCCTGGACGGCGACCTGGTCGAGACCTCGGGGGCGATGACCGGCGGGAGCGGCGGCGGCTCCCGGTTCTCCTTCTCGAAGTCCGGCCGGGGCAAACTCGAACGGCTGGCCGAGGAGATCGACGAGATGGAGGGGCGCCGCCGGGAACTCGAGGCCGAGATCCGGGAGGTCGACGGCCGGATCGACGACGCACGGGAGCGCGAGGCCGACGCCGGCGAACGGGTCCGCGAGGTCGAGTCCGGGATCGAGGACGTGGAAGGGGAGATCGAGGCGACCGAGGAGCGGATCGACGAACTCGAAGCCGAGATCGCGGAACTCGAAGACGAGCGCGCGTCGGTCGACGAGGAGATGTCCGACGTCGAGGAGGGGCTGTCGGCGGCCCAGGCCGACCTCGCGGAGGTCGAGTCCGAGATCGAGTCGGTCAAGGAGGACCTCGCGGACTCGAAGGTCCCCGAACTGACCGAGCGGGCCGACGGGATCCGCGACGAGATTCGGGAGCTAGAGGAGCGGGCCGCGGACCTCGACGCCCGACGGAACGAACTCGACGTCGAGAAGGAGTACGCCGAGGAGGCCGTCGCCGACCTGGAGGCGACCGTCGAGCGCGCGAAGGAGCGCGCGGCCGAGGCCGAGGAGCGCGTCGAGGAACTCGACGCGCGGATCGCCGAGCGCGAGGAGGACCTGGAGGAGAAGCGGGCGGCCGTCGCCGAACTCGAGGAGGAACTCGCCGACCTCAAAGCCGAGCGCGAGGAGCTCCAGGCCGACCTGCGGGAGGCCCGGGAGGCCCGCGACGAGCAGGCCGAGCGCGTCAGGTCGGCCGAGGCCGACCTGGAGGACCTGGAGGAGCGCGACGAGCGGCTGGCGTGGGAGATCGACCAGCTCGAAGCGGAGGTCGGCGACTACGACCCCGACGAGATCCCCGACCACGACGAGGTCGAGTCCGAGATCGAGCGCCTGGAGGCGGAGATGGAGGCGCTCGAACCGGTGAACATGCTCGCCATCGACGAGTACGACGAGGTCGAGGACGCCCTCGAAGACCTCCAGGAGCGGCGGGACACGCTGGTCGAGGAGCGCGAGGGGATCGAGGAGCGCATCGACCGCTACGAATCGCGCAAGCGCGAGACGTTCATGGACGCGTTCGAGGCGATCGACGAGCAGTTCCGCGACGTGTTCGCGCGGCTCTCCGACGGCACGGGAGAGCTTCACCTCGAAGACGAGGCCGATCCGTTCGAGGGGGGGCTGACGATGAAGGCCCGCCCGTCGGACAAGCCGGTCCAGCGGCTGGACGCGATGAGCGGCGGCGAGAAGTCGCTGACCGCCCTGGCGTTCGTCTTCGCCATCCAGCGACACAGCCCGGCGCCGTTCTACGCGCTCGACGAGATCGACGCCTTCCTCGACGCCGAGAACGCCGAACGGGTCGGCGAGATGGTCGACGACCTCGCGGGCGACGCCCAGTTCCTCGTCGTCTCGCACCGCTCGGCGCTCCTGGAGCGCTCCGAGCGGGCCATCGGCGTCACGATGCAGGACGACAACGTGAGCGCCGTGACCGGCATCGATCTCTCGGCCGAGGCCGGCGCGGACGACGACGCGGCCGGCGACGGGGAGGTGCGCGCGGGTGACTGAACCGCCGGACGGGGTCGGTGCCGTGGCGCCCGACGCGCTCGACGAGCACGACGCCGACGAGGACGAGGTCGAACCCGTCGAACTGCTCGTCCAGCTCGCCGAGGAGGGCGAGATCGAGCCCTGGGACATCGACATCGTGGCGGTCACGGACGCCTTCCTCGACCGGCTGGAGGGGACCGACCTGCGCACGTCGGGGCGGGCGCTGTTCTACGCGAGCGTCCTGTTGCGGATGAAAAGCGACGCGCTGATCGCCCCGGACGAGCCCGAGGAGCCCGACGAGCCGCGGCCGGAGCCCTGGGAGGTGGCGATGCACGGGGCCGGGGACGGCCCGGAGGAAGACGGCGCCCCCGCCGGCGACCCCGTCGCGGCGCTCGACGAGGAACTGGACCGGCGGCTGGAGCGCAAGCACGTCCGGGGCTCGCCGGAGACGCTCGACGAACTGGTCCGCGAACTCCGGGACGCCGAGCGTGGCGCCTGGTGGAAGGAGTCGCGCACCTACGACACCGACGGCTCGTCGTACGCCCGGGGGACCCAGACGCTCGACTACCGCGCCGACGACGACCGCCGCGCGGGCGGCGAGCCCACGGCCGCCGAGGTGACGGGCGCGACCCACGCCGAGGACATGGAGGCGACCACGGCCGCCGTGGAGGCGGCGCTCGACGAGCGCTACGAGCGCGGGCGCGACGAGGTGCTGTTCGCCGAGGTCCGCGACGCCGGCGAGGCGCCCGTCCACACCTATCTCGGCCTGCTCTTTCTCGCCCACCGGGGCGTCGTCAGGCTCCGACAGGACGAACTGTTCGGCGACCTCTGGATCCGCGACGGCGCCGCCGACGACGACGCGCGGACGGACGACGGGGACGGGGACGGGGACGGGGACGGACCGACGACGGCCACCGGGGCGTCGGACGACTGACCCCCCTCAGACCACGACTCCAGCCCGGAGGACGGCGACGAGGAGGGTCAGGGCCGGCACCGAGACGAGCGTCGTGGCGAGGACGGTCGCGCCGGCGTACTGCGGGAGCGGGACGCCGTCCACGGTCGCGTCGCCCGCGAACTCCGTCAGGAGGACGAGCGGGAAGACCGCCGTCGGCATCGACGATTCGAGGACGAACGTCCGGGCGACGGCCGGGGCGTCGAGGCCGAGCGCGAGGGCGACGACGACGCCCGCGACGGGGGCGACCGCCATCCGCAGGACCGTCGGTTCGGCGACGCGCCCGAGCGCGGTCCCGACGTCCGTGCGCGCGAGCTGGACGCCGAGGACGAGCAACATCACGGGGATCGCGGCGTTGCCCACCAGCCCGAGGGTCGCCATCAGGTTCGCGTCGGCCGGCGGGACGAGGCCGAGCCAGCGCGCGCCGAGGGCGGCGACGACCGCGTAGGGCAGGGGTAACGCCAGCACGCGCCGGGCGGTGGCCCCGCCCCGGGCGCCGCCGCTCCAGGCGGCCACGTAGACGCCGACCGAGAAGATGAGCAACGACTGGGCGACGAGGTAGACGACGGCCGTCGACCGGCCGACGTCGCCGAACGTGAACGTCGACAGCGGGATCCCGTAGTTGCCGGTGTTCCCGAACATCGTCACGAGTACCAGCGCGCCGACGAGGGCGTCGTCGTGCCCCCGGAGGCGCCCGACCGCGACGGCGACCGCCCCCATCACGGCGACGGTGGCGGCGACGCCGACGGCCAGGCGCAGGATCGTCCCCGCGCGGACCTGCGTCGTGGCGAGGCTGTGAAAGACCAGCGCGGGCGCGAGGACGTAGACGACGACGGTGTTCAGCGATCCCGGATCCACGTCCGTGTGGCGGCCGAGGACGACCCCGACGCCCGCCAGCGCGACCACCGGGAGGATCGCCGTCGCGAAGATGCCCACGAGCGACATGGCCACCACCACCGGACGACGAGTGAGGAGCGTTTCGGTGTGTCGACGACGGGCACGATGCCCGACGCCGGCGACCGCCGACCGTCGAGGGACGGCACCCGGGTCCGGGTCCCGCGGGGAGCCACGAGAGCTTTCCCGCTCCTCGCCGTGGGCCCGCCCATGAACGACGACGGGACGCGGACGGTGCCGTTCGGCGTCGTGGACGCGTTCGCGGCCGAACCGCTCGCCGGCACGCCGGTCGGCGTGGTCACCGACGCGGCGGGACTCGGCGAGGAGGCGATGCGGGCGCTGGCGCGGGAGATCGGCGCGGGCGGGACGGCGTTCGTCCGATCGACCGACGACGCGGGCGACGACGGGGGGGCCGATCGACGGATGCGATACGTCTCGCCGGCCGCGGCCGGCGAGTACGGCCACGAGCGCCCGGGCGAGAGGGACGGGTCGCCCCCGCCGCGTGCCGCGCTCGCCGTCCACGCCCGCCTGCTGGCCGACGGGCGCATCGACCCCGGGTCACACGCCGTCGAGACCGACGCCGGCGTCGTGGACGTGGCGGTGCTCGCGGACGGCGCCGTCCGGACGGGGATCGGCGACGGCGCCCCCCGCGTCGATCCGGTGGACCTCGACTACGACCGCGTCGGGGACGCCCTCGGCGTCGACCCCGCGGCGCTCCGCGACGTGGGCGCCGACCTGCCGGCCGCGGCGGCCGCGACTCCGGCCGCGGACGGCCCGTACCTCGTCGTCCCGGTCAACTTCCTCGAACGCCTCGGCGAGGCCGACCCCGCCGGCGACGCCCTCGCGGCGCTCGCGGACGACCACGACGCCGCCGGCGTCTGTGCCGTCACGTTCGACGCGCTGTCCGCCGACGCGACGCTCCACGCGCGGTGGTTCGTGCCGGAGCCGTCGGGGGGGACGACCGAGGTCGGGGCGACCGGGGCGACGGCCGGCGCCGCCGGGGCGTACCTCCACGCCGGCGACGCGTTCGACGACCCGCCGGACGAGGTCCGGATCGAGGGGGGCCACTTCCTCGACCGCCCCGGGGTGGTCCGGGTGCGGGTGACCGGGGAGGGAGTCGAGGTCGGCGGCCGGGCGGTCGCGGCACTCGACGGCCGGGCGACGCTCCCGGCGGACGACGAGGACGACATCGTCGTGGCGTAGGCGGACGCCGCGGACGCCGTGGCGGCCGGGTCCGACACCGATAAGCGCCCGGCCGGGATAGTCGCCCGCGTGTCAGACGGGCAGTCGCCCTCCCCCCTCGCGGACCGCCGACCGCAGTCGTTCGACCGGGTCCTCTCCTCGATGTGCACCGAGCCCCACCCGGCGGCGCGCGCGGCGGCCGAGCGGTTCCTGGCCGCCAACCCCGGCGACCCGGCCACCTACCGGACCGTCGCCGCCCTGGAGGACCGGGCCGTCGGGCTGCTCGGCGCCGTCGCGGGTCTCGACGACCCGCACGGGTACGTGACGAGCGGTGGGACGGAGGCGAACGTCCAGGCCGTCCGGGCCGCCCGCGACCTGCGCCCGGCCGACGAGCCGAACGTCGTCGCGCCCGAGAGCGTCCACTTCAGCCTGGCGAAGGCCGCGGCGCTGTGCGACGTGGAACTGCGCACGACGCCGACGGTGGCGGGCCGCGCCGACCCCGGGGCGGTCCGGGCCGCGACCGACGACGAGACGGTTCTTGTGGTCGCCGTGGCCGGGTCGACGGCGCGCGGGCGGGTCGACCCGGTGCCGGCGCTCGGCGAGGTCGCCCGCGACGCCGGCGCCCGGTTCCACGTCGACGCCGCCTGGGGCGGGTTCTACCTCCCATTTACCGACCACGACTGGGACTTCGGGGCCGCGCCCGTCGACACCATGACGATCGACCCGCACAAGCTCGGGCGGGCGCCCGTCCCCGCAGGGGGGTTGCTGGCCCGGGAGGCGGCGACGATGGACGCGCTGGCGGTCGAGACGCCGTATCTGGAGAGCCGGTCGCAGGCCACCCTGACCGGCACCCGGAGCGGCGCGGGCGTCGCGGGCGCCGTCGCCGCGATGGCGGCGCTGTGGCCCGACGGCTACCGGGCGGCCCACGAGCGCTCGACCGCCGACGCCCGGTGGCTCGCGGACGCCCTCGTCGACCGGGGGTACGCCGTCGGTCGGGGTGACGACCTCCCGCTCGTCACCGCGGACCTCCCCGCGTCGACCTTCGGGGCGCTCCGGGACGCCGGCTGGCGGCTGGCCCGGACGGACACGGGCGAGACGCGCGTGGTCTGTATGCCCCACGTCACCCGCGAGCGCCTGGAGCGGTTCGTCGCCGACCTCGATCGGATCGCGGACCACACGGTTTAGTATCCCGGCTCGCCTCGCGGGGGACGAACACGCGTGTCGTCCCCGCCCCTCTCCCCGGTGGCCCTCCTCGCGGTCGTCCCGTCGAGCGCCGTCGTCGCCGCTCCCGGCGTGGCGGCTCCGCTCGCCTCGGGCCTCGGCGGCTGGCTGCAGGGAGCGGTGCGGACGGCGACCGGCTGGCCGGGGCTCGGCATCGTCTTCGTCTACTCGGTGCTGATCGCGTTCGTCCTGCCGGGCGTGAGCGAGGTGGTGCTCCTCGCGCCGCTCCACCTGGGACTGCCGTACCCGGCGCGCCTCGCGCTCATCATCCTCACGAGCGCGCTCGGGAAGGCCGTCGGGAGCGTCCTCGCCTTCCACATCGGACAGGAGGCAAAGCAGGCCGGGCCGATCGTGCGGGCGTTGCGGCGCTCGCGGTTCGACGTGCTGGAGTGGTCCGAACGCCGGACCGTCGCCCTGGCCCGCCGGTTCGGCTACCTGGGGCTCGCGGTCGCCCTCTCGATCCCGTTCTTCCCGGACACCATCTCGATCTACGCGTTCGCGGTGCTGGAGGAGGATTACCTCCTGTTTGCCGCCGCGTCGTTCGCCGGGAGCGTCGGCCGCCTGCTCGTGACGCTCGCGCTCGCCGAGGGCGCGCTCGTGGCGTTCTAGCGGCGCGTGGCGGGGATCGAACCATCGCGCTTTAGACCCCCGATGCCCCTTCGCGTACGTATGGGAGACCAGAGCCACGAGGCGTTCCCGACGGAGACCCCCGCGGTGGTGACCTGCGGGTTGCCGTACGCCAACGGCGACCTGCACATCGGTCACCTGCGGACCTACGTCGGCGGCGACGCCTACGCGCGGGCGCTCCGCAAGCTCGGCCAGCGGACGGCATTCGTCTGTGGCTCGGACATGCACGGGACGCCCGTGGCGGTCAACGCCGCGGAGGAGGGGGTCACGCCCGAGGAGTTCGCGCTGCGCTGGCACGAAACGTATCGAGAGACGTTCCCGAAGTTCGGCGTCGAGTTCGACAACTACGGCCACACCCACGACGAGACCAACACGGAGCTCACCCGCTCGATCGTCCGGGCGCTGATCGCCAACAACCTGATCTACGAGAAGGAGATCATGGTCGCCTACGACCCGGTGGACGACCAGTATCTCCCCGACCGGTACGTCGAGGGGACCTGCCCGTACTGCGGGGAGCACGCGCGCGGCGACGAGTGCGACGAGGGCTGTGGCCGCCACCTCGAACCCGGCGAGGTCGAAAATCCCACCAGCACGCTGAGCGGCAACCCGGCCGAGTACCGCGAGCGCCGCCACAAGTTCTTCCGGGTGTCACAGCTCCAGGATTACCTCAAGGCGTTCATCGACCGTCTGGAGGGGACCGCCAACGCCCGCAACCAGCCCAGAGAGTGGATCGAGGGCGACCTGCGCGACTGGTGTATCACCCGCGACATGGACTGGGGGATCGACTACCCCGGCGACGACGGCGAGGACCTCGTGCTCTACGTCTGGGTGGACGCCCCCATCGAGTACATCTCCTCGACGAAACAGTACACCGAGCGGGTCGGCCCGGAGGTCTTCGACTGGGAGGCGGCCTGGCGGGACGAGGGCGTCGCGCCCGACGACACCCGGGGGGCGACGGCGGGCGGCGAGGTCGTCCACGTCATCGGCCGGGACATCATCCAGCACCACACCGTCTTCTGGCCGGCGATGCTCCGGGGGGCCGGCTACGTCGAGCCCCGCGCGGTGATGGCGAGCGGGTTCATCACGCTGGAGGGGAAGGGCTTTTCCACCTCGCGCAACCGGGCGGTCTGGGCCGACGAGTATCTCGACGAGGGGTTTCACCCCGACCCGCTCCGCTACTACCTCGCCACCAACGGCGGCTTCCAGCAGGACGTGGACTTCTCGTGGTCGAAGTTCGCCGAGCGCGTCAACCACGAACTCGTCGGGACGGTCGGCAACTTCCTCTACCGGTCCCTGCTCTTTGCCCACCGCAACTACGGCGGGACGCCCGACGCCGAGGCGTCGCCGGAGGTCGAGGCGCGGATCGAGGAGGCCATTGACGACTTTACGGCGGGCGTCAACGACTACTCGGTGCGCGCGGTCGGACGGGCCGCCGTCGACCTCGCCCGATTCGGCAACGAGTACATCCAGCGCAACGAGCCCTGGAACCTGGTCGACGACGACCCCGGGCGGGCGGCGGCGGTCATCCGCGACTGCGTCCAGGTCGCCAAGGCCGTCGTCGTCCTCCTCGAACCCGTCGCTCCGGAGACCGCCGAGACGGTCTGGGACCGCCTGAACGAGGACGGGTCGGTCCACGAGGCGACCGTCGAGGCGGCGCTCGCCCCGCCGGCCGCCGGGTTCGACGAGCCCGTCGAGCCCTTCGAGCAGGTCCCCGACGAGCGGGTCGAGGAGCTGACCGCGAAGCTGGAGGACCGCGTCGAGACGCCCGGGGCGGCCGACGAGAGCGGGACCGCCGGGGACGCCGACGGAGAGGCGACCGCGGCCGACGACGCGGCCGCCGCGGACCTCGAACCCCTCGTCGACGAGCGGGTGAGCGTCGATGAGTTCGGGGACCTGGACCTGCGCGTCGGCCGGATCCTCGACGCCGAGGGGATCGAGGGGGCCGACGATCTGGCGAAGCTCACCGTCGACATCGGGGTCGAGACCCGGCAGGTCGTCGCGGGCATCAAGCGACTGCACGACCTCGACTCGCTCCCCGACACGAAGGTGATCGTGGTCGCCAACCTGGAGAAGGCGGAGCTGTTCGGCGTCGAGAGCGACGGGATGGTGCTGGCGGCCGGCGACGAGGCCGACCTGCTCACCACCCACGGGGACGCCGTTCCGGGCCAGCGGGTTCGCTGATCGCTCCGGTCGGCCCCGACCACCCGGCCGTCGGCCCGGTCCGTCGTCCCCCGCGTCGGCGTCCGTCCCCCCCGTCGCCTCCACGGTTTCTTGGTCGCCCGCCGCGAACGGCCCGTATGCGCAACGCGAAGATCGTCTGTACGCTGGGACCGGCGTCGTCGGATCGGTCGACGATCCGTGATCTCGCCGAGGCCGGCATGTCCGTCGCCCGCCTCAACGCGAGCCACGGCACGCCCGAGGAGCGCGCCGGGATCATCGACCGGACCCGGGCGGTCGACGACGCGACCGCCGATCCGCTCGCGGTGATGCTCGACATGCAGGGCCCGGAGATCCGGACCGGTCCGACCGACGAGCCGGTCACCCTCGCCGAGGGCTCGGTCGTCCGGTTCGTCGAGGGCGAGACGGTCACGTCCGAGGAGGTCGGCCTCTCCTATCCCATCGACGAGGCCGACCCGGGCGACCGGGTGTTGCTCGACGACGGCCGCATCGAGACGGTGGTCGAGCGCGTCGAGGACGGCGTCGTCCACGCGCGCGTCGAGTCGGGCGGCGACCTGACGAGCCACCAGGGGGTGAACCTCCCCGGCGTCGACCTCGACGTGGACGTGGTGACCGAGGCCGACCGGCGGGACCTCGAACTCGCCGTCGAGAAGGGCGTCGACTTCGTGGCCGCGAGCTTCGTCCGCGACGCGGGCGACATCTACGAGGTGAGCGACGCGCTCGACGAACTCGGGGGCGACGTGCCGGTGATCGCCAAGATCGAGCGGGCCGGCGCGCTGGACAATCTGGAAGACATCGCCGAGGCCTCCTACGGAGTGATGGTCGCGCGCGGCGACCTCGGGGTGGAGTGTCCCCTGGAGGACGTGCCGATGATTCAAAAGCGCCTGATCCGCATCTGTCACGAGTCGGGCGTCCCGGTCATCACCGCCACCGAGATGCTCGACTCGATGGTCCACGCCCGGCGACCGACCCGGGCGGAGGCCTCCGACGTGGCCAACGCGGTGCTCGACGGCACCGACGCGGTGATGCTCTCGGGCGAGACGGCCATCGGCGATCACCCCGTCCGGGTCGTCGAGACGATGGACCGGATCGTGCGCGAGATCGAGGCGACCGAGGAGTACGCCGAGTCCGTCGAGCGGCGGGTGCCGCCGGCCACCGAGGAGGCACGTACGGAGGCGCTCGCGCGCTCGGCGCGCTACCTCGCCCGCGACACCGGCGCGGCCGCCATCGTGGCCGCCTCCGAGTCGGGCTACACCGCCCGCCGGACCGCCAAGTTCCGCCCCGCCGTGCCCGTCGTCGCCACGACGCCCGACGACCGCGTTCGCCGCCAGCTCGCGCTCTCGTGGGGGGTCCACCCCCGCTACGCCGACTACTCCGGGGGCGTCGAGGAGGTGTTCGAGGGCGCCGTCCGGGCCGCCCTCGACACCGGCGTCGCCGAGAGCGGCGACACCATCGTCGTCCTCTCGGGGATGATGACGGAACTGGAGGACGCCAACACCACGAACATGCTGAAGCTCCACGTCGCCGCCGAGGCCATCGCCCACGGCCGCAAGGTCGTCGGCGGGCGGGCGGCCGGCCCGCTCGTCCGGACCGTCAACGGCGACCTCGGCGACGTCCCCGACGGGGCGGTGCTGGCGCTCGACGCGACCTTCGAGGGCGAGTTCGCGGGCGACGCCACCAAACTGGCCGGCATCGTCGACGCCCGGCCGGGGATGAGCGGCTATCCGGCGCTGGTCGCCCGCGAACTCGACATCCCGATGGTCAGCGGCGCGCCGCTCCTCGCCCGGGTGGCCGACGGCACCACCGTGACGATCCACGCCGAACGGGGCGTCGTCTACGAGGGGAACGTGGTCCAGAGCGGTGGGGAGCCGTAGCGCATTTCGGGGCCCGGCCCCTATCGATCGGCATGGACGACGACGGACTGGTCGCGCGCCTTCTCCACGACGACGAGACCGGACTCCTCACGACCGCGGAGCGGGACGGAGGAGACGGGGACCCGGAGCCGGACCGGAGAGGACCGGAGTCCGACCCGCTCGAACCGGAGTCGGTCTCGGCGGAACACGCCGCGTTCGTCCTCGCCGGCGCGGCGCTGACGCTGCTCGTCATCCTCAACGCCCTGTGAGGGGCCCCGCAGGCGTGCGGTCGGCGGGCCGGTTTTAACCCCTCGCGTCCGTACCGTGCGGTATGGGTCGCCCCGGCCTCCTCGTGCTCCAGATCGACCTCCTGGGGACGGTGACGCTCCCCACCCTGCTCGTCGTCGCCGGCCTCGGGCTGGCGGTGGCCGAGGCGCTGGTGCCCGGCGCCCACTTCGTCGTCCTCGGGGTCGCCCTGTTGCTGGCCGGCCTGGTCGGCCTCCTGATCCCGGCGCTCGCCGGCCCCCTCGCGCTGGGGATCATGGTCCTGGCGTTCGGCGCCGTCGCGCTCTACGGCTACCGCGAACTCGACGTCTACGGCCGCGAGGCCGGCCGCACGCGGGACTCCGACTCGCTCCGGGGCGCGACCGGTCGCGTCACCGAGCGGGTGACCCCGACGGAGGGGGAGGTCCGCGTCGACGCCGGCGGATTCAACCCCCACTACGCCGCCCGGTCGGTCGACGGCACCTTCCCCGTCGGGACGGCGGTGATCGTCGTCGATCCGGGCGGCGGCAACGTCCTCACCGTCGAGGCGCTCGACGTCGTGGAGGACGAGATCGACCGCGAACTGGCGCGCGGCCGGGAGCCGGGACCCGACGAGTCCGCGGGCGACCGGCCCCGGTCGCCCGGTCCCTCCGAGCGCGACTCCGAGCGCGAGCGCTGACGCCGCCGGTCCGGCGGCGATCACGGCGTGGGGAACCGACGGCACTGGGCCCGTGTCACTCGACGTCCCCGGAATCGAACGCACGGTCAGGATCGACCACAACCTCTATGATTCGGCGCCCGGCTACTGGAACCGATGTCGATGTCCCCGCGGTTCGTTCCCTCCGCCGGAGCGGTCGTCGTCCTCGTCGTGCTCTGTCTCGTCCCGACGGCGGTCGGCGTCGCAACGGTGTCACGGGGCGTCGGCGCCCAGTCGTCGCCGGCCGTCACGGTCTCGAACGTGACCCACACCCCGACGACGCCGGCCGCGGGCCAGACCTTCGAGGTGAGCGTGCGGATCGAGAACCACGAGAGCGCCACCGGTTCCGTTCAGCTCACCGAGGTCTACGTCAGGGGGCTGGACTCGTCGTACGTCGCCGACGACCTGGGGACGCTCTCGCCCGGCTCCTCGACGGTCGTCACCCTGCCGGTGACCGTAGAGTCCCCCGGCTGGACGACGTTCAGCGTCCACGTCAACGGTCGGGGTGGATCGTCGGGCTCCGTCAACGTCCGCCACCCGGTGACGGTCCACGTCGTCGCCCCCCAGCGGCCACAGCTCGAACTCTCGGTGCAGGACGCGATTCCCGGGGCCACCCGGTCGGTGAACGTCACCGTCGCCAACGGCGCCACGACCGACGTCCGTCAGGTGGCGGTCGACGTCTCCTCGCCGACGGTGCAGTTCGACCTCGCCCGCCGCGTCCAGGCCCGGCTGTCGGCGGGCAACACGACGACGTTTCACTTCCCCGCGAGCGTCGCGGAGAGCGGTTCCCACCCGGTGAACGTGACGCTCCACTACACCGAGAACGGCGACCGGCATCGCCTCTCCCGGACGTTTCGGACGGCCTTCGACGGCCCGGCGAACCCCGGGAAGATCCGGCTGACCGGCACGGACGCGGTCGCACACGGGGGGAGCCTCGAACTGTCGGCGACCGCGAGCAACGTGGGCTCGACCCCCGTCGACGGGGTGGTCGTCTCGATCGACGGCGGGCCGCGGGTCAGTTCGGCCGACTACTTCGTCGGGAGCGTCGACGGGAGCGACTTCAGTTCGTTCACGCTGACGACGAGCAGGTCCGGCAACGTCTCGTCGGTACCGGTCACGGTGCGGTACGTCGTCGACGGCGTGGAGAAGTCCTCCACCACGGACGTGCCCGTCGATCGGGCGAGCGGCGGCTCGCCGGACCGGAGCGGCGCCCGCGGGGGCCCACCGGTGGTCCCGATCGCGGGGATCGTCGTCGTGCTCGTCGTCCTCGCGCTCGGCTATCGCTGGCGGCGCCGATGACGTCCACGTCCGACCGATCCGACGGCGCCGGCCGCGACGGCGGGGATCCCCCGCTCGTCCGCGCCCGGAACGCCGTCAAGGAGTACGAGATGGGGGGCGAGCGCATCCGGGCGCTGAAGGGGGTCGACGTCCGGATCGACCCCGCCGACTTCGTCGCCGTCGTCGGCCCCTCCGGGAGCGGGAAGTCGACGCTCCTGAACCTGCTCGGGTTGCTCGACGAACCCACGGCGGGCGAGGTCAGACTCCGCGGCGAGGACGTGGCGACGCTCTCGGACCGCGACCGCACCCGCACCCGCAAGCGGACCATCGGCTTCGTCTTCCAGAGTTACTACCTGATCCCGACGCTGACCGCGCTGGAGAACGTGGAGATGCCCCGGATGCTCGACCGGACGCCGCGGGCGACCCGCGAGCGGGCCACGGAACTGCTCGAACGGGTCGGACTGGGCGACCGACTGGAGCATTACCCCGACGAGCTCTCGGGCGGACAGAAACAGCGGGTCGCCATCGCGCGCTCGCTCGTCAACGATCCGGTGGTCGTGCTGGCCGACGAGCCGACCGGGAACCTCGATCGGGACACCGGCGACCGGATCCTCGACCTGTTCGACGAACTCCGGGCCGAGGAGGACGTCGCCGTCGTCTGTGTCACCCACGACGCCTACGTGGCCGAGGCGGCCGACCGCGTCGTCAACCTCATCGACGGCGAACTCCGCGGGGACGACGACGCGACCGGTGGGGGCCCGTCGTGACCCGTCTCCGGACGTGCGCTCCCGCGACCCCCCGATGCCGGCGAGGTGAGTCGCCGTGAGCCTCCGACGACGACTGGCGGCCGCGTTCCCGACGGTCGTGCTCGCGCGCCGGAACCTCTCGCGGGCGCGCGTTCGCTCGGTGCTCGCCGTCGTCGCCATCGTGATCGGCGTGGTGGCGATCGGGGCGATCGGGGCGGGCGGGGCGGCGTTCAAGCGGGACCAGCTTTCGGCCTACGAGGGGTTCGGCGGGACGGCGACGGTGACGCCGGTGGTCCACCCCCGCGAGTCCGACGCCGGCGACCGGACGTTCTCGGACCAGGAGATCGCCCGGATGCGGCAGGCGACCCGGAACGCCGCGGTCCTCCCGGTGATCGAGTCGTTCAACTCCAGCGTCCGGACGCCGGACGGGGAGTCGATCCCCCTCGCGCGGGTGACGGCGATCGGTGACCCCGGGCGGTTCTACGAGGCGTCGGCGGGCGAGATCCCGGACAACTGGCGCCGGACGGCCATCGTCGGCGCCCGGATCGCCGACGACAACGACATCGCCGTCGGCGACCGGATCACGGTCGCGGTCCCGGGCGAGTTCGACCGCTCGTTCCGGGTCGTCGCCGTCCTGCAGACCCAGGGGTTCGCCGGACCGCTCGGCGCCGACCGGTCGGTGTTCCTCCCGCTCGCGTGGTTCGACGACCGCGAGTACGACCGGGCGATCGTGCAGGTGGACCCCCGGACGGGGAGCGTCGACCGGGCGGCCGGCCGGATCGAGGGGGAGTTCAACGCCCGGGAACGCCGCGTCTCCGTCGATCCGGTCGACCAGCAACGCGAGCAGTTCGAGCGGGCCTTCGCGACGATCAACCGCTTTCTGATCGGCGTGGGGGCCATCTCCCTGCTGGTCGCGGCGGTGACCATCGCCAACACGATGCTGATGTCCGCCATCGAGCGCGAGGGCGAGATCGGCGTGTTCCGGGCGGTCGGCTACCCGAAGACGGCGGTCGTCCGCATGCTCGTCGCCGAGTCGACGATCCTCGGGGTGGTCGGCGCCGCCCTCGGGGCGCCGATCGCACTGGGCATCGGCCTCGTCATCAACGACCTGTTGCTCGGCGATCCGCTGGCGTTCACCGCGGCCGCCCTCCGGTACGTCGGCGTCGGCGTCGCCTTCGGCGTCGTCACGGCGCTGCTCGCGGGCATCTATCCCGCCTGGAAGGCCGCGAACAAGCGGCCCGTGGAGGTGCTGGACTGATGGACGAGGGTGGTGGGGAGACACCCGACGGCGAACGCGGTGCCCGGGCGGGCGGAGGTGACGGCGCGTGAGCCTGCTGTACCGGATCGCCGGGCGCGTCCCCGCGCTGGTCATCGCGCGGCGGAACGTCTCGCGCGCGAAGGTCCGCTCGGCGC
Source organism: Haloferacaceae archaeon (assembly GCA_042216285.1). GTDB lineage: Archaea > Halobacteriota > Halobacteria > Halobacteriales > Haloferacaceae > CAZMLQ01. Next base: position 22,920 of record JBDGUC010000022.1, on the reverse strand, counting down.
TCGCGGCCGCGTCGATCCTGATCGGCGTGGTGGCGATCGGGGCGATCGGGGCGGGCGGGGCGGCGTTCAAACGGAGCCAACTCGAAAACGTCAGGGAACGGGGAGCGACCAACGTCTTCCTCTCCCCGGGACCCGACAAGGAGAGGGACTACTTCGACCGCGAGGACCTGAAGGCGATCTCCGAAACCGTCGGGCCGGCGGGCGTCGTCGCCACGAAGAGCGCCTCGATGGAGTACGTCGAGCGAGCCGGCAACCGCACGTCGATCTCCGTGACCTACATCGACGACCCCCGGGAGCTCTACACCGTCGGTGCCGGCGAGATCCCGACCAACTGGCGCCGGAGCGCCGTCGTCTCCAGCGAGTTCGCCGGCGACCGGGGGATCGCCCCCGGAGATCGCATCAAACTGGTTCGGACGACCGACGGGGGCGAGATCGAGCACAGCTATCGCGTGGTCGCCGTCCTGGCCCCGACCGAGGCGTACGGCGTCAACGAGGTGTTCCTCCCGATCGGGACGGCCCCCAACGACCGGTACGAACAGGTCCGCATCACGACGCAGTCGGTCGATCGTGCGGAGACGGCCGCCGACCGGCTCAGGGAACGGTTCAACGGCCGGCGCGACCGCCTGCGGGTGTTCGAACTCACCTCGCTCGTGCGGCTGTTCAAGACGATCGTCAACGGGATCAACGCGTTTCTCGCCGGCCTGGGGGCGATCTCCCTGCTCGTGGCGGGCGTCTCGATCGCGAACACGATGCTGATGGCCGTCGTCAAGCGACGCGAGGAGATCGGCGTGCTCCGCGCGGTCGGATACGCCAGGACCGACATCGTCCGGATCCTCCTCGTGGAGGCGGCGCTCCTCGGGACGATCGGCGCGGTCTGTGGGGCCGCGCTCGCGCTCCTGGCGACGATGGCGGCCAACGCGGTGTTCCTCGGCGAGCCCCTCGCGTTCACGGGGACCGAGATCCTCTATCTCGCCGGCGCGGCGGTCTTCGGGGTCGTGACGAGCCTGATCGCCGGGGTCTATCCGGCCTGGCGCGCGGCGAACGAGCGCCCACTGGACGCGCTCCGGGGGTGAGCCGGCCGCGCCGTGACGCGTGGCTCCAGGCGGCCGTCCCCCGAGGCGGCGGCGCGACGAGGGAAGTCCGACACCCGGTTATCCCATCGCCGCGTGTCCCCGCTCGCGGGCCCCGCCGGGGTGCGAGCGAGGGCGACGAACTCCCACGCTGTGCGTGCGCGGACCCGACGGCCCGCGCCGCGTGCCGATCGGCCGCCGACGGGCGGTCCGGACTCCCCCCGCCAGCGGCAGGCGCGCCGCGCCACGCCGCGCCCGAGACACGCCGGGCGTGGCCATCCGGACGACCGCTCGTTCGCCTCGCCGTCGCCGACGCCGCCGCCCGGCGGGACCGCCACGACGACGGTCGTGTTGGTCTCGAACGAGATCCGTTCGTCGTAGCCCAGGCGCTCGGGCTCGCCGTCCCCCGTCACGTCGAGCGCGACCGTCGAGCCGTCCCGCACGTACCGGAGGCTCTGGCCCGGCACGCCCCGACGCGTCCGGAGGAAAAACCGGGCGTAGGCTCCGCGCACCCGGACCGTCCAGACGTTCGTGGTGGCGTACCAGTAGCCGGGCACCGGCGACACCGGCAGGCCGGCAGGGACGCCGCCGAGCGCCCGCTCGGTCCACGGCGGTCGTCGAGTGCCGTCGCCCCGCCGGGACGCGTCGGCCTCGTAGAGTGCCCGTCCGGCCAGATCGCGAACCGCGTTCCGCGTGCTCGCGGTCAGGTTCTCGTCGACCCTGGCCCGCGGACCCCGGACGACCCGCCCGGTCGAGAGCCGGAGCCAGGTGGCGAGCCGATCCGCGCGGGTGGCGTTCGGATCGCGCAGTCGCTCGACCGCCTCGGCGGCGATCGCCCGCTGCAGCGAGCCGTTCGTCGCCGCGAGCGCCCGCCGCCCCGTCCCGTTCCACCGGTGGAGGGCGTCGTGTACGACCGTCACGGCAGTCGAGCCGCCGAGCGTCGTCCGTCGACGGACCACGTTCCTCGCCTCGATCAGGACCGGTCGGAGCGCCAGGCTCGTCGCGTGCGAGAGCCGGTCGCGCCGCGTGTCCAGCCGATCGCCGGCCCGCCTCGCGGGCACCTGATTCGCGGCGACCAGGGCGCTCCCGGCGGTCCGCAAGTCGGTGCCCGCCTCCGGCCCGCCGCCGACGCGGTCCGCGTCGTCGCCGTACGGGACCGCAAACAGGTTGCGGTTTTGCGCCGTCAGGGGGTGGTACCGCTCGCCGGCGGGCACCGCGTCGACCCGCTCGCGGTCGACGGCGGCGAGCGTCAGATACGCCGGCGAGGCGTCGGGCGTCGGGCGCACCGGACCGGTCGGGCCACGCACGGGAACCCGCCGACGCGGGTCGGCGACCGAGCGCGACGCCCGGAGGACGCGGAGGACGTGCGCGCCCGAACCGGCGCCGGCGTCGGCCAGCACCCGATCGAGACGATCGGTCCGTGCCCGTCTGGCGGCGGCACGCCGGTCGAGGGCCGCCAGCACGGCGTCGACGTACGCCACCCGCGCGGCGACGCGAGCGCGGTCGGCCGCGCCGCGGTACGTCTCCGGCGCGTCGACGAACGCCGACCGGTGCGCACGGATCCGGGCGGCCAGGTCGGCCGCCGGGTTCGCCCGGCCGGCCGCCAACCGGTCCCCGCGGACGCGAACGCTCACGTTCCGGATCCGGTCGCGGAGTCCGGCGAGATCGGCGTAGACCCACCGTCGCAGGTCGTCCGGCCGCCGGCCGACGACCCGGACCCGTCGCGTCCCGAGTCGGTCGAGGGCCACGCGCCGGGCGACGGCGTCCGGTCCGCCGCGGTCACCGATCAGCAGCTCGCGCACCCGGGCGGGCACGTCGGCCAGGTTCGGACCGTCGAGCGGTCCCCCACGCCGGAACGCGGGGCGCACGGTCCGGTTCGGTCCCGGCGCCCGCCCGTCGGGTTCGACGGTCACCGTGAATCCGATCCGGTAGGTCGCCGACCACTCCCCGTGCGTGCGTTCGGTCTCGTTGCCGTCGGCCCAGACCCACGTCACCCGGCGGTGAGCGGTCACCTCCCGCTCGCGGGTGACGACGCGTCGCTCCCCATCGCCGACCGTCGGCCGGGGCGCCGTCGCGTTGCGCACCGTGACGGTCGCGGACACCCGGCGGTCGTCGAGGCTGTAGGATCCGTCCGGTTCGATCGGGTCCGGACGTGGATCGGACCGGACGAGACGCGTGGCCGTGTGCAGACGACCGGTCACCCGGTAGCCGGCGCGGATCGCTCCGTCGAAGCTCCGGTTCCCGTCCGCCGCGAGAACGCGCCCCATCGCCGCGTCGGCCGAGCGGTTCACCCCCACGACGAACCGCCGACGCGGCGACGGGGCGTCGGCGGTCTCGAACCGCGGGATCGACGTGGGGCCGTCGGACACGTCGTTCGGCCGCGGGATCACCCGGCGCGTCCAGGCGTCGGCCCCCGGGCCGAGGGGTGGGGCGAGGTCGCGCGCGCCCAGGCGGACGAGCGCCCGCCGGGTCCCCCGCCGTCCGTCGGGATCACTCCGGCCGAACGCCGCCCGCTGTTCGGCCAGCACCGCGCCGTTCGTGGCCACGGCCACGTGACGGTTGGCGAGCACGTTCTCGACGGGGAGCCCCTCGCGCTGGGCGTACGCCCGCGCCCAGACGACCGGGTAGAGCCGCGCGGTGAGTCGCCGGCCCAGCCCCGGCCCGTCGAGCGGGTCGCGGTCGAGCCGTCGCTCGAACCGCCGGGTTCGATCGTGGAGTGCCAGCACCGGCGTCGCGACGGTGAGTGCGACCGTGCGCGTCCGCGTCACGATCCGGCGCCCCGCGCGCGTCGCGGTGTAGTTCACGCCCCGGAGCCGCACCCGGAGGGCCGTCCCGCCGTCGGTCGCCTCGATCCGGACCCGCGCCTTCGCCGCCCGGAGCGCCGCGGGCGTCGGCGTCGCCGGGAGCGAGGCCCGGGCCACCACGTCGCCGTGTCGGTAGCGCACGGCCCGGAGTCGCCTGCGGGCGATCAGATAGATGCGGATCCGGAGCGCATCCCGAAAGGGGGAGTTCGGGTCGATGACGCGCCCGAACGACGTGTTCGCGGGCCGGGTCAGGGGCTCCCGGGCCGCGTCGCGGGCGGCCGTCCGCACCGAGCCGCGGACGGCGGCGGCCGCGTTCGCCTCGACGCGCTGGACCGCCTTGTCCGCCGACCGGTCCTCGCGGACCAGCCCCCGTCCGGCGAGCGTGGTGGCGAACGTCGTGCTCCCCAGGAGCAACAGGACGCCGATCAGCGCGAACGGGACGCGGGCCCGGTCGTCCTCGCCAATCCTCACGGCGACCACCGCCTGACGACGATCCGGACGCGGCTCACGGCGACGGCCCGGTTCGCCGCCGCCGGATCGTCGAACTCGTGGCGCAGGTCGCGCTCGAACCGCCGGGACAGCGCCGCCGTCAGCCGCCGGTTCGCCCGCCGCACCTCGCCGCGCCGCACCTCCCCCATCACGCCGGAGGCGTGCGAGAGCCGGGACGCCGTGGCGTATCGCCGCCGGACGAGCGCCGCGGTCGGGTAGTCGGCGCCGAGCGCGAACCGCATCGCCGCCGGCGGAAAGAGCGTTCCCACCGTCCGTGCGGCCGCCGTCCGGGCGACGGCACGGTAGTCCGGCGTCGCCGCTCCGGCGGGTCGCGTCCGAGCGGGAGGCGACCCGCTGGCCGCCACGACCGTCGCGGCACGCACGTCCGCCCGCGGCGGCGGGCGCTCGCCGACGGTCAGCCGTCCCCCGACGGGAGCGCCGGGGTACGGGCGCCAGACCGCGACGACCTGCGTGTGGGTGCCGCCGACGGCCGCGCGGACCGTCCCGCGGACGCCGGCGACGAGGTCGTCTCGCGCGTGCGTCAGTCGGTCGCCGTCGACCGTCACCCGTCCCATCGCCGCCTTCGCGAGGAGGGCGACGAGCGTTCCGTGTGCGGTCCGGCAGAACGCCGGGCCCCTCCTCGTCGGGAAGACCACGTCCGATCCGGGAGCCGGTCGTGCCCCCGGCGCGAGCGTGTAGTTCACCGTCGCGGTGCTCGTCGAGAGCGTCTCCGCCGCCGCGTCGGCGGGCGCCGCCGGCCGCGCCCCCGTCGCCGATCCGGGATCGCCCGGCCTCGTGGACACGGCGACGACGCCCGCGCTCACGAGGAGCAGACAGAGCGTCGCGTCGAGGAGCGTACTCGTCACGGCCACACCTCCACCCGGAGCGTCCCGGGGCGCACCCGTCCGGGGCCGAGACGGACGCTCGTTCGTCGCGTCGCCACGTCGGCCGTCGGGGGGGCGGTCGGACCCGTCGTCCACCGTCGGGTGGCCACGCGCACCGTCACGTTCACCCGGTAGCCGTCCGGTGCCGCGACGGCGGCCCGGTCGATCCGATCGGGCACGACGATGTCGGCCGTCGGTGCGAGTTCGTCGTGAATCCGCTCGGCGGCCGGGGCGGCGAGGTTCCGGTCCCGGGCGCCGGGCATCGCGCCGGCGAGGACGCCCGCGTAGAGGGCGATTCCAACCACGACGGCGAAGACGGCCGCGAGCGCGACCGTGGGCTCGACCTGCCCCCTACGCGCTGACGAGCGTGACATCCGTTCCCCCCAGGACGACGTGGCGCACGATCAGTCGGCCGTCGACCGGTCGCCAGTCGGCCTGGCGGTCCCGTGCGGTCGCGGCCGCCCGGCGGAACGCGACGAGCGTGTCGAAGACGGTACCCGGCGGCGTTCCGTCGAGCACCCGCCGGAGCGGGCCGCCGACCGGGACCGGCGTCACCGGCCCGTAGACGAACGTGGCGTCCGTCTCCCCGGCGTCGTTCCTGAGCGCGATCCCTCGCGGCGTGAGTCTGACCTCGCTGGCGGCGTCGAGTGGGTGTTCGGCGCTGGCGCCGTACTCGGTCACCGCGATCCGGTCGACCACGTTCGCCGCCCCGGCGGCGTCCGGCGGCGGCGCGGTCGGCAGACCGAGGACGACGACTAGCACGGCGACGCTCGCGGCGGCGACCCCGAGCCACGCGTACCACCCGTCGACTGGAACGTCGAACACGCCGGCCGTGGTCCCGGTCCGGTATTTGAACCCTCGGAGCCAGCACCCGTCAGAGGACGAGCCGTGCGCCGACCACCGCGACCAGATACGTCGCGGTCGCGGTCGGCAGCGCCAGGCCGACGCGATAGCCGACCAGCGCCGGATCGAGCCCGCGTTCCAGCCCCGCCGCGAGCGCCGTCAGCAACGCCGCCATCAGGAGCACGTAGGCGCCGATCGCCGTCCCCAGCGCCGCCGCGGGGAGCCCGCGACCGATCGTCCCGGCGGTCCCGGTCGCCACGCTCGCCGACAGCGCGACCGTCGCGCCGGCCACCAGCGGCCCGAAGACCGCGGCGGTGTTGGCCAGCGACCCCGTGACCCGGGCGATCTCCCGCCGACCCTCCTTCTCGACGCGTCGAAGCTCGTCGAGGTGATCCGCCATCGCGACGATCGCCTCCCCGGCCGGGCGGCCCTCCCGGGCGGCCAGGCCGAGAAGCGCCGCAGCGGCCCGAAATCGTGGACTCGGGAGGGTCGCCAGCGCGCCGTGCTCGCCGAGGAAGGCCCCGCGAACGGTCGTCCGGAGTCGCCGACGCACGCCCGCCGCGTCCTCGAAGACCCGTCCGGTCTCGCCGCCGATCGCCTCGCTCGCCGCCGGAAGCGCCGCCTCGACCGACTCGCCGCCCACGACCCGTCGCCCCACGAGGTGGAGGGCGTCGTCGAGCCGTGACTCGGCCGACCGCGATCGGTCCCGAACGCGCTTTGTCGGGCGATAGCGGACGAACAGGGCGACGCCGACGCCCGCACCGACGGCCGCCACCGGACCGCTCCAGGGCGCGACGAGTCGCGTCGCCGCCAGCCACGCGCCGGCGCCCGCGGCCGCCCCGGCGGCCGCCCACCGCCATCCGTCGGGCACGTCCGGGTGCGACCGCGACACCCGCGGCGGGGGGAAGGCGACCGGCCGCCGGACGAGCAGACGGACGCTCGCGGCGGCCAGAACGACCGGCAGGACGACGTCGTATCCGACGACGACCGCGGGCACCGTCACCCGAATGCCGGCCACCCGCGCGGCCGGTACGGTGCCGACCAGCGCAAGCGGCAGGAGGACTCCGAAGGCGTAGACGGCCGTCGCCGGCGGCCGGACCTCCTCGGCGAAGGCGGCCATCCGGTCGCGCGTGCCGTCGAGGACGGCCGTCATGGCCCGATCCAGCGTCCGGTCGCGCTCGCCGGGGGGCGCCCGTGCGCCGGTCTCGACGAGCGCGACCGCCCGCTCCAGGGCCGGAAACCACGCCGACCACTCGTCGGCGAAGCCGGACAGACCGCTGTCGGCGCGGCCGCGCGCCCGGCGGACGTGGTCGGAGAGGCTCGCCGCGAGCGGCCCGCGGCCCGTCCGCGCGGCGAACCGTGCGGCGCGCTCCGCGGTCGGATCGAGTCGCGTCCGGAGCACCGCGAGGCCGACGAGGTCGGCGGCCATCCCCACCGCGCGCGTCCGCTCGGCCGCGGCCGCGACGACCGGCGCCCGGTGGACGGCGTGGGCGGTCGCCAGCCACGCCGCCGCGCCCACGCCCGGCACCCCCCACAGGGGGACCCCGACCAGTACGCCGAGTCCCGCTGCGAGGAGCGCGACCGGGGCTCCGGCGACGTAGCCCGCCCGAACCACGGCGGGGGCGTCGACGTCGACGGACAGAAAGGCCAGCGCCCGCCGGAGGTCGGCGCTCGGCTCGACGGACCACGGATACCAGCGGGCGGCCGCGCGGACGAGGCTCACGTCGCCTCCCGATCGCGCCGCCAGGCGTCGACGGCGGCGGCGTCAGTTCGATCCTGCGTGGACAGACGGTCGAGCGACGCGGCCCGCCGCTCGACCGCCGCGCGCACGTCGGCGTAGGACTCGTCCGGCCCGGCGAGCGCGGCGAGCAATCGGCTCTCGCCGCGGTCGATCGTTCCCGTGGGCACCAGTCCCGACTCCCTGCGGCGGTAGAGCGACTCGAAGGCCGTCCCGTCGGCGGTCGCTCGGACCTCCTCGACCGAAGCCACCCGGCGCTCCGGCGGAGCCGAGAGCGTGACCACGAGGTCCGTGGCGCCGAACGACGATTCGGGCACGCCGAGGTCGGTCACCAGCCGCTCGCGGACCGCCGCCGTCCCGTCGCCGTGGATCGTCCCGAGAACGGCGCTGCCACTCGCGCCGACCCGCATCGCCTCGTAGAGCGTCCGGGCCTCCTCGCCGCGCACCTCCCCGACGACCAGCGCCCCCTCCCCGAGCCGGAGCGCCGTCCGGAGCGCCTCGGTCGGCGAGACGGCGGGGCCACCGTCGGGCCCGACCTCCGTCCGGAGCGGCTGGACGTCGCGGCCGGCGTCGGAGAGCCGGTCCACGGGGAGTTCGGGCGTGTCCTCGATGACGACCGTCCGGGTCGCCGGGGGAAGCTCCCACAGGAGCGCGCCGAGCAGAGTCGTCTTGCCCGCCCCCCGGGGACCGGCGACGAGTCCCGCGGCGGCTCGCTCGACGGCCGTCGAGAGCAGGCCGGCCGCCGCCGCCGTGAGCGTCCCGTTGGCCACGAGCGCCGGGAGCGTCCAGGCCTCGCGGCGGTGCGAGCGGAGCGCGAACCCCGGCCCGTCGCTGGCCGGGTCGGTGACGCCCGCGACGCGGACCCGCCGGCCGGCGACGTCGAGGATGGCGTCGACCGTCGGACTGGCGCGCGAGAACGCCCGACCGCTCGACGCGCGGAGCCGCGACGCGAGCCGCGCGGCCCCCTCCCGCGTCAGCCACGCGTTCGTCCGCAGTCGCTCCCCGTCGACGAGCACCCGGAGGGGCTCCGCGTGGGCCGGCGCGGTCGCGAAGGCGTCGGTCACCCGCGGATCGGCAAACAGGTCCGCGAAGGCGCCGTGTCCCCGCGTGTGTTTCCGGAGCACCGCCGTCAGTCGCTCGACCGGTGTGTCGGCGTCGGCGACGGCCCGGACGGCCCGCCCGGGGGCGCGCTCGCCGCCCTCGACGCTCCCCTCCGCGAGCCGCTCGTGGGCGGCCGCCAGCGTCGCCGTCGCGGCCGCATCGAACCGCGCCTCGACGGGCGTCAGGTGGTAGCGGTCGCCCTCCGCCGTCCGGTACCGGCGGACGACGGCGCCGGTGTCGAGCGACCGTCGGCCGAGGAGCGTGGCGTCCGGCGGGGGCTCGGCCACGATCCGGGCGCGGGCGAACGTCGGACCGACCCGCGGCCGGAACGCCGCCTCGTACCCCTCGGCCGCCGCGGCACAGGCCGCCAGCCCGGTCTCGGCGGCGATATCGGCGACGGCGTCGGCGCGACCGGCCGCGATCCGGCCGGCCCCGAGCGGATCTCGCCGGGCGCGGTCGGCGACCTGCGAGTCGTGGAAGCCGGCCCGGTCGACGAACCGTCCGGCGGCCAGCAGGAGCGCGGCGCCCCGGCCGGCGTAGCGACGCTCGCGGCCGCCCGAACGGACCCGCACGGCGTCGGCGTCGCGGTCCGCGAGCGCCCCGACGACCTCCGCCCGACAGTCGGGGGAGGCGACCAGGTCGCCGCCGTCCGGACAGTCGTCGGCCGCGACGACGAGGTGGGTCAGTCCGTCTTCGCCCGGCGGGACGGCGAACCGCGTCTCGCAGCCACAGTCGGCCGCCGGCCCGTCGTCGCGCCATCGATCCAAGGGTCGCACGGGGCGGGTGCTCCCCTCATCCTATTTAACGCTCGGCCGCCCCGGCCGGCGTCAGCCAGACACCGCCGTCTGCCAGTACGAGACGGAGGCGAGGCGGCGGCCGATCGGCGTCCGGCCGGCGGTCGTGTCGAGACCGCGGAGCGTGTCGGCGACGTCGTCGGGAATCTTCCGGTAGAAGCCGTACGGGAGGAGGAAGTCGTGGGAGGCGTCCTCCAGTTCGAGGCCGGCGTCGTCGATCAGGCGCTCGACCTCCGGCCGGGAGTAGAGCCGCGACCCCATCGGGAGCAGCCAGTTGTAGACGACCCGGGCGCTCGCGTCGTTGAACGTGTCGAACAACACCCGATCGCGGGCGACCCGCGCCATCTCGGCGAGGAACTTCGCCGGCGTGTCCGCCAGGTGGAAAAAGCGCATCGCGAACGCCACGTCGAAGCTGTCGTCCGGAAACGGGAGCCGGGCCGCGTCCCCTCTGAGGAACTCGATCCGGTCGTCGACGCCGGCCCGGCGGGCCTTCGACCGTCCCTGGGCGAGCATGGCGGCCGAGATGTCGATCCCGACGACGTCTGCCCCCCGCTCGGCCAGCATCACCGTGAACCGGCCGGTACCACAGGCGATCTCCAGAACCTCGCGGTCCGCGACCGGGGCGAGGCCGTCGAGCACCGCCTGTCGCTCACGGCGGTCGATGAGCCGTCCCCCCCGCGAGAATCGCTTTGCCTCGTACTCCTGGGCGACCTCGTCGGCCTGATACCACTCCCTGCCCTTCACGTCGTCCCCTCCACAGTACCCCGGCTTAAAAATCGTACCGGACGGCGCCGACGCGCGCCGCCGCCGAGGAAATATAAGGTGTATGTATCCGTTTGGCCCGTATGTAGCCAACCTTTAGGTCGTGCGACGACGACGGTCTCCGTATGTCACTCACGACGGCCGATCGCGACGCCGACCCCCTCTCGGAGACGGAGTTCCGGGAGCGACTGCGCGACCTGCCGCCGAGCGCAAAACTGGTGGCCAAGGTCCTCGAAAGCGACGCACCCCTCTCGCAGGGCGACCTCGCCGAGGAGTCGCTGCTGCCGGACCGTACCGTCCGGTACGCCCTGAACCGTCTCGAAGAGCGCGGACTCGTCGCCTCGCGTCACAGCTTCCGGGACGCCCGAAAACAGGTCTACTTCCTCCGGACCTAGTCCGGGCCGCCGCCTTCTTCGACCCGCCGACCACGAGGCGATCGCAGCCCGGCCGAGCGCACGGTTTTTCACCGCGCGGCGACGACGGCCGGCGTGGACCTCGAAGCGGAACTCGATCGCGCGCGGACTCTCTCGGTCGCGTCCCTCGCGGACGCCGTCGAGTCCATCGGATTCGAGTGTACGCGCTGTGGCGCCTGCTGTAAGGGGTACGTGGGATGCGACGATGGCGCGACCGGCGAGGGAACGGACGCCCGGGACGAGGACGGCGACCCCCACACCGCGACGGTCTTTCCCGACGAGGTGCGGCGCCTCCGTGCGGCCGCGACGACCGCCGACGACCCGGCGCTGGACGAGGCGTACGACTGGCGGGACGTCGCCCGTCCGATGCCCTACGGGCTGGAGACGTCCGGCGCCGACGGGGAGGGGGACGCGGACCGGACGGCGGCGGGCGAGACCTTCGAGTGGGCGCTCGCGACCGACGACTGCGGCGACTGTACGTTCTACGACGAGGACGGCGACGAGGGGCGGTGTACGGTCCACGACGCCCGGCCGCTGATCTGCCGGACCTACCCGTTCTCGGTCGCACTCGCGGACGGCGACGGGCAGGCGACGACCGCCCCGATGGGCGGCGTCGTCGCGCGGGAGGGAGCGGTTCGGGCCCACGAGTGCGAGGGGCTCGGGCGCGAGATGTCGCGTGCGGACGCCGAGGAGATGGCGCGGGCGCTCAAAGAGCGGGCCGTTCGCGAACTCGAGGAGGCCATCGGCGTGCGGGACAACTACGCCCCGGCGGAGACGGACGGCGTCGTAATCCACGACTCGGAGGGGGCAAAGCGGCCCGACGGGCGACGACTCGACGGCGAGGACACCCACCCATAGAAGTTCCACGGGCCCGTACGGCGGGCCGTGACGGCGTACGTGGTCGACGTCAAGCCGTCCGCCCGGCGGACCAACGCCGCCGTCGGGCGGGCGGTGAACCGCGACGGGACGCGCCGGAGGTTCCTCTCCCGCGCGGACGCCGAGACGTGGGCCCTCGGCCTCTCGGCGCGCGGCGACCGGCGGGTCTGGATCAGGGCCGCGAACCCGAACGACCGGACGGGGGCCGACGCCTATCTCGTCGGGCGGCGGCGCCGACGGGCGGACGACGGTGGCGGCGAGGGAACCCACGCCGGGGCGTCCGACACCGAGGCACAGACGACCCTGGCTCCCCGGGACTAGGAGACGACGGTGACGGGGACGGTCGACCGCTCGACGAACGACTTGGCGACGCTCCCGAGCACGCGCTCCTGGCGCTCCGGGAGGTTCCGGTGGCCGACCACGAGCCCGTCGAACCCGTCGCTGTCGGCCATCTCGGGGATCACCTCGCGTGGATCGCCGGAGAGCAACGCCCGCTCGACGGGGACGTCGGTCCCGGCGGCGCGCGCCGTCGCCGCCGCGAGCAGGCGGCGGCCGCGCGCCTCGGCGTCGTCGACGCTCTCGACGACGAACCGGTCGGCGCGCTCCTCGGGCCCGCCGCCCGGGTCGTCGCCGGTCGTCGCGTACACGGAGGGGTCGACGGCGTGGACCACCGTCACCGACCCGCCCGTCGCGCCGGCGAGCGAGAGCGCGTGATCGAGGGCGGCCTCGCTCTGGGGCGAGCCGTCCACCGCGACCAGCAGACGCATACTCGACCTTGGGGGGCTGGCGTCAAGTCACTTCGGGCGGCCGGCGACCGCGGCTCCGGATCGCCGACCCGCTCGCGGCGCCGGCTCACTGGCGCTCGATGACGACGAAGTACGCCGGGGTCGAACCCCCCCGGCGCTCGAACCGCGTTTCGCCGGCGAACCTGACCGTCCACCCGCCGGCCGCGTCGAACCGCGCCCGGAGTTCCCCGGGCGTGAGCCCGTAGATCGTGCGGTCGTCGCGCCTGGCGTCGCCGAGGACGCAGTAGCGCCCGCCGGGGCGGACGACGGCACCGAGTCCCGCGACGAAGCGGTCGCGCTCCCGGTCGCCGAGGACGTGAAACATCGCGGAGTCGACGACCGTCCGAAAGGAGAGGCCCGCCGCGCCCAGTCGCGGGAGGTCGAGTGCGTCGAAGACGAGAAAGCGGGCGTCGATCCGGCGCCAGCGTGCCTTCTCGCGCGCCTGCCGGACGGCGAGCGTCGAGAGGTCGATCCCGAGCACGTCGTGGCCACGGCGGGCCAGGAACAGCGACAGCTCCCCCGTGCCACAGCCGACGTCGAGCACGGGGCTGTCGACGAGGCCGGCCTCCGCCAGGCGGACGAACGCGCGCTGGGGGCGTCCGATGTCCCAGTTCGGAACGCCCGCGTAGGCCGCGTCGTAGACGCGGGCGAGCGGACGGGCGGGCGGCGGGCCGACGTCGAGCGGCCGTGGCGTCCTGACGGGGTCGGTCATCGCTGTGGCTGATCGCCCGGTCGTCGCCTCCCCCCGTACGCGACGGGTCGTCCCAACCGACGGCGGCGCGGTACTTGTGCGTACGGGGCGCCGATCGACGTGCGGGAGGACGGACCGTCCCCGCCGTTTTTGCTCCGCCCGCCCGACGCCGGGGTATGAGCGGGGAGCGCTCCGTCGAGACCGTCGACGGCGACCCGGTCGCGCGCCGGGACGTGGAGTTCGTCGAGCGCAAGGGCGTCGGCCACCCGGACTCGCTCTGTGACGGGATCGCCGAGGCCGTCTCGCGGCGACTCTCCCGGTTCTACCGCGACGAGTTCGGTCGCGTCCTCCATCACAACACCGACAAGGTCCACCTCGGCGCCGGTCGGGCCGACCCGGCCTTCGGCGGCGGCCGGGTCGTCGAACCGATCTACGTGCTCGTCGGCGGGCGGGCGACGACGAGCGTCGACGGCGAACGTCTCCCCGTGGACGAACTCGCGACGACGGCGGCCCGCGAGTATCTCCACGAGGCCGTACCGGAACTCGATCCCGGTCACGTCGAGGTCGACGCCCGCATCGGCCGGACGTCGGCGGATCTGGGGGCGCTGTTCGACCGCGGCGAGACGCCGCTGGCCAACGACACGAGCTTCGGCGTCGGCCACGCGCCCCCGACCCCGACCGAGCGGTTCGTCCGCACCCTCGAACCGCGGCTTCACGACGAGATCGACGCGGTCGGGAAGGACGTGAAACTGATGGCGCTTCGTCGGGGCGGGCGGGTCTCGCTGACCGTCGCGGCCGCCGTCATCGACCGGCTGGTCGCCGGGACCGCGGAGTACCGCGAGGTGCTCGCCCGGATCGAGGCGCTCGCCGAGCGCCACGCGACCGAGACGCTCGATCGACCGCTCTCGGTCCGGGTGAACGCCGCGGACGTCGCCGGGGAGTCGCTCTACCTCACGACGACCGGGCTGTCGGCCGAGGCCGGCGACGACGGCCAGACCGGACGGGGCAACCGGGCGAACGGGCTCATCACCCCCCATCGACCGATGAGCATGGAGGCGACGGCGGGCAAGAACCCCGTGACCCACGCCGGGAAGCTCTACAACCTCCTCGCGCTCCGGATCGCCCGACGGCTGTCCGACGCCGACGACGGCTACGCCGCGGTCCGGCTGCTGTCCCGCATCGGCGACCCGGTCGCGGAGCCGTGGGCGGTCGACGTGACCACGACCGCCGACGGCGCGACGGCACGAACGGCCGTCGACCGGGAACTGGATCGGCTCGACGCGCTGACCGAGGAGCTGATCCGGGGGGAGGTCGAGACGTTCTGAGGGGCGATCGGTCGCAGGTGGAGCGCCGAGGGGGAGATTTGAACTCCCGTGTCCTGAACGGACAGTTGCTCTCGAAGCAACCGCCTTGGCCGGGCTAGGCTACCTCGGCTCGCATCGGCCCAATGGCGGCGGTCGTTTAATCGGTTTCGGTCCCTGTGGATGCGACGGGGGGGACGACCGCCGGCGGTCACCGGTCGGCCGCGACGAGGAACGTCCGCGCGCCGCGGCGCTCCAGGTAGAACGCCGTGCCCGGCTGGTGGCGGGCGTAGGCCGCGACGGTGTCGGCCCGCAGGTCGCTCACGTCCACGCGACGCCGGTCGGCGGAGAGGAAGTCGGCCGTCGTGCTTCTGGTGCCCATACGTCCACGTGGCGCCCCGCCCGCTTGTACCCCGGCCTAGCGGAGTGAAAGTGAAACTGGCGAACGGGACGGACCGGGCGGCGGGAACGCGAGACGCCGCAGTGGCGGGCGGGACCCGAAAAACGAGTGTGCGGTGAACGGGCGATTCGGGACCGCACCGGAACGCGGGCGTCACCGGGCGGCGACGGCCGGGCGCGGGTCGTCGTCGCCGTTCAGGATCCGATCGACGACGTCGCCGATGTCCGGGACGTTCCGGTCGCGGTCCGGGTCGTCCGACGGGTAATGTGGAACGACTGGCACGGTCCACCACCCGCGTCGGGCTACGCCGTCGAGGCTCAAAAATCGAACGGGCTCCCGACTCGCGCCGGCGCGAGCCCAACCTACTTCCGCGCCGGCCCTGAACCGGGGCCATGGACGACGTGTCCGGCGACCGGCTCCGGGAACTCCGCCGGACGGAAGAGCGGTTCGGGCTGGTCGCCGACCACACGAACGAGGTCGTCGTCGTCGCCGCGGCGGACCTCTCCGAGGTGGAGTACGCCACGCCGGCGTACGAGGAGGTCTACGGCAAGCCGGTCGAGTCGCTGTACGACCGGCCCCGGTCGATGCTGGAGGCGGTCCACCCGGACGACCGCGCGGCCTACCGGGCGGACCGGGAGGCGATGGTCGCGGACGTCGAGCGCGGGGAGGCGGAGGCGGTCTACGAGGGCGAGTACCGGCTCGACGGCGACGACGGGACGCGCTGGATCGAGGTCGAGCGACGGCCGGTGCGGGGAGAGGACGGCGCCGTCGAGCGGATCGTGAGCGTGGCGACCGACGTCACCGACCGCAGGCGGGTCCGGCGCACGTACCGGGACCTCTTCGAGAACGCCTCGGACGGGCTGGTCGTCCACGACCCCGACACGGGGGAGATTCTCGACGTCAACGACCGGTTCTGCCGGATGAACGGCTACGCGCGCGACGACCTGGTCGGCGAGACGATCGACGTCGTCACGGCGTCGGACGAGCCGTACGCCCCCGAGGCGGCACGGCGCCGGATCGAGCGCGCCCGCGCGGAGGGGCCACAGCTGTTCGAGTGGCACAACCGCCGGGCGGACGGGACGACGTTCCCGGTCGAGGTGAACCTCTCGGTCGTCGAGGTCGATGGACGCGAGCGCGTCCTCGCCAGCGTCCGGGACGCGACCGAGCGCGAGCGCCGGGAACGGGAGCGTCGCCGGCTCAAACGCGAGTACGAGACGGTCTTCGACAACGCACAGGACGCCCTCTTCCTGGTCGACGTCGAGCGCCCGGAGGGAGGCGACGATCGGGCCGGGTCGACGGCCGCCGGCGAGGAATCCGGGAGCGACTCCGGCGACGACGTCGAGTTCGTCTTCCGGCGGCTCAACCGGACCCACGAGGAGAAGACGGGGCTCTCGACCGGGGCGGTTCGCGGGGCGACCCCGGGGGACGCTCTGGGTCCGGATCTCGGCGAGGAGGTGGCGGCGAACTACCGGCGGTGTCTCGACGAGCGCGAGACGATCACCTACGAGGAGGAACTCGACCTGCCGGCGGGGACGGCCGTCTGGCAGACGAAGCTCTCGCCGGTCGTCGTCGACGGGGAGGTGACACGGATCGTCGGGATCGCGCGGGACATCACCGAGCACCGGCGACTGGAGGAGGAACTCGCCGAGCGCGAGCGACGGTTCCGGCTGATCGCCGAACACGTGGACGAGATCATGTATCTGGCGCGGGCCGACTACTCGGAACTCCTGTACATCAATCCGGCCTACGAGCAGGTCTACGGCGAGCCGGTCGAGGCGCTGTACGACGATCCCGGGTCGTTCGTCGACGCCGCCCACCCGGAGGACCGGGCGCGCTACGAACGGGACCTGGAGCGGATGATCGACGCCATCGAGGCCGACGACGAGGAGCCCGCGGACACCTACGAGGGCGAGTACCGGATCCGGCGCGACGGGGAGACGCGGTGGGTTCGGGCCACGCGATACCCGATCGAGAACGAGGCGGGTCGGGTGGATCGCGTCGTCGGGATCGTCCGGGAGATCACCGAGCGCCGGGAACTCGAACGGACCTACCGCGACATCTTCGAGAGCGTCTCCGACGGCCTCGTCGTCCACGACCCGGACACGTCGCGCATCGTCGACGTCAACGAGCGATACTGCGAGTTGACGGGCTACGCCCGCGACGAACTCGTCGGCGCGGGGATCGAGCGCGTCGCCGGCCCGGGGGCGGAGTACACGCGCGACCGGGCCCGGCGCCTGATCGAGCGCGCCCGCCAGGAGGGCCCGCGGCTGTTCGAGTGGGTGGGCCAGCGCAAGGACGGCACGCCCTACACCTCGGAGGTGAACCTCTCGGTCGTCGAGATCGAGGGACAGGAGCGCGTCCTCGCCAGCGTCCGGGACGTGACCGAACGCAAGCGCCGCGCGCGGATCGTCCGGCGACTCCACGAGTCGACCGACCGGATCCAGGACGCCGAGACGACCGACGAGGTCTGTGCGGCGACGGTGGCGGCGGTCGAGGCGGTGCTCGACCTCCCGCTCGCGGTCTGCTGGCTGTCCGACGGGGAGGGGACGGGATCCCTCGACCCCGTTGCGACGACCGATCGAACGGAGGCGTCGTCGGACGGACCCGCGGCGTTCGACCCGGAGCGCGTCGACGTGGCCGAGCGGGGCGACGGCGCGACCGTCTACGAACCGGACGGAACGTCGATCGACCGCGCCGTCCGGTTCCCGCTCGGCGACCACGGCGTGGTGACGGGCGCCGACCCGGACGCCGCGGCGTACGACGACGTCGTCCTCGACGCCGCCCGCATCCTGGCGCGACACGCGACGACCGCCCTGGACCGTGCGGCGCGCGAGCGCGAGCGACGCGAGAGCGAACGACGCCTGCGGGCGATCCTCGACCGCATCGACGAGGCGGTCTTTCTCGCCCGGGCCGACGAACTCGACGACGCCTCGCCGGCCCCGGACTTCCTGAGTTCGGGCTACGCGGAGATCTGGGGCCAGTCCCTCGACGAGCTACAGGCGGTCCACGAGGAGGGGTTCTTCGGGACGCTCCACCCCGACGACGCGGACGGCTACCGGGCGTTCGTCGGGCGGATCGTCCGCGAGATCGCCGACGGCGAGGCGGCCGACCGGTACGCCCGGGAGTACCGCATCGAGCGGCCGGACGGGGCGGTCCGGCACGTGCGCTCGGAGTTC
This sequence comes from Haloferacaceae archaeon, assembly GCA_042216285.1. Taxonomy (GTDB): domain Archaea; phylum Halobacteriota; class Halobacteria; order Halobacteriales; family Haloferacaceae; genus CAZMLQ01. Next base: position 4,793 of record JBDGUC010000022.1, on the reverse strand, counting down.
TATCCGCTCGACCCCCGGGACGGCCCCGCCCAGGTCGTCGTCGTCAGCAGGGACGTGACCGAGCGCCGGGAGCGCGAGCGGACCCTGGAGACGTTCCACGAGGCGACCCGGGAACTGACCGAGGCGGGATCGCGCCACGAGGCGAGCCAGGTGGCCGTCGACGCCGCCGAGGCGGTGCTGGACTTTCCCCTCGTGAGCGTCCACCTCTACGACGAGAGCGAGGGGAGCCTCCGGCCGGTCGCGGAGACGGGACGACTCCGGGAGGCCCTCGACTTCCTGCCCTCGTTCGGCCCCGACGGAGGGGTTCCCTGGGAGTCGTTCGTGGACGGCGAGGCGATCCGGCGGCCGGGGAGCGACGGGACGGACGGCGCCGGAATCTACGGGGGCGGGATGACCGATCCGGAACTCGTCCTTCCGCTCGGGACCCACGGCGTCATGCTGGTCGGGGCACCGGACCGACCGTTCGACGCCGAGACCGTCGAACTGGCCCAGATCCTGGCGGCCACGCTCGAGGCGGCGCTCAACCACGTCGAGGGGCGGCGCGAACTCGAACGCCGGGAGGCCGAACTGGCCGAGCACCGCGAGCGCGCCGACAGTCTCGAACGGCTCAACACGGTCATCCGCGAGATCGAACAGGCGACCGTCGAGGCCACCTCGCGCGACGGCGTCGAGGCGGCCGTCTGCGAGCACCTGACGACGGTCGATCCCTATCGGGCGGCGTGGCTCGCCGAGCCGACCGCCGCCGGCGACGGGCTGGTGACGCGCACGAGCGCCGGCGACGGGGCCGGCGGGGACGCGATCGGCGCCGACCTCGGCGGGACGGGGGTCGAGCGGCACCCGGCCGCCGAGGCCCTCGACGACGGGACGGTCGCGGCGGTCCGGGGACTCGCGACGAGCACCGCACAGGGGGCGTGGCGAACGGCCGCGCTCCGGGCCGGCTACCAGTCGATCGCCGCCGTCCCGCTCGTCCACGAGGACACGACCTACGGGGTGGTGACGATCGCCGCCGACGACCCGACCGCCTTCGACGAGCGGACGCGGGCGGTGCTTTCGGAACTCGGCCGGTCGGTCGGCTACACCGTCGCGGTGCTGGAGCGCCGGGAGGCGCTCGAATCCGACACGACCGTGGAACTGGAGTTCGACGTCCCGGACGAGGGGCTCCGACCCGTCCGGCTGGCGGCGGCGACCGACGCGGCGGTGACGCTCGAACGGACCGTTCGCCGGTCGGGGGGATCGGTCGGCGCGTTCTACGCCGTCGAGGGCGCCGCGCCGGAGCGCGTCGTCGACGCGGCCCGGACCGACGGGGGCGTCGAGGAGGTCACGCTCGTCAGCGCCGACGAGGCGGACGCGACCTGTCTCGTCGAGGTCGTGACGCCCTCGTGGTTCGGCACTCGCTTCGTCGACCACGGGGCGGTCGTCCGGACCGCGACGGCCGACGGGGACGGGGACGGGGGCCGGCTGGTCGTCGAGGCGCCCCGGGCGGCCGACGTCCGGGCGCTGGTCGACGGGTTCCGGGACCGCTACCCGGAGGTGGACCTGGTCGCCCAGCGGACCCGCGAGCGGGCCGTCCAGAGCCTGCTCGAACTGCAGGACCTGCTCGGCGACCGGCTCACGCGGCGCCAGCGGGAGGCGCTGGAGACGGCCTACTCCGCGGGATACTTCGAGTGGCCACGCGAGAGCACCGGGGAGGAGGTGGCCGCCCTGCTGGGCGTCACCCAGCCCACGTTCAACAAACACCTCCGGACGGCCGAGCGCAAGACCTTCTCGATGCTTCTCGACCGCGAGTACCCCGAGGGGTCGGCCGGCGGGTGAGGGGCGCGAGGACGGGGGGCGAGTCGAGGGGGAACGGGCGAGGGAGGGAACGGGCCGTCACCGGTCGCCGTCGATCGTCGAGTCGAGGACCGGCGGGGCGTCGGAGGACGGTGCTCCGGTCGGAGACGACGCCGCGAGGACGATCCGGTCGTGGGTCGGCGCGTAGACGTCCATCTCGTTGCCCTTCTTCGAGTACCAGGTGTCGACGACGCGGACCAGGCCGGCGTCCCGGAGTCGGTCGAGGTGGTAGCGTGCGTTCTGGATCGACGTCCCCGCGCGGTCCGCCACGCCGGAGGCGGTCGTCGGATCGTCGGCCAGACTGGCGACGATCGTCCGCGCAGTCCCGGAGGCGAGCGCCGAACAGAGGTCGCTCGCCTCGGGGTCCCCGATCGAGACCACCAGCGTCTCGCGGTCCGGTTCGTCGACGGGCTGGCGTTTCGGGAGGAGGCTCGCGTCGGTTCCCATCGCGTGGGGGATCGACCCGCACCCACACGGAAGCCACGACTACGTGCGTCGTCCGTCGGGCCGTCGGGGGGCTACATAGCTAGCCACGGTCGGTGACGGCGGCGGATCAGAGTGGCATGGTCTCGACGACCTGACCCATGACGCGTTCCTCGGCGCGCTGGAGCCGGTACTGGAGCGTCGACCGCGGCACGTCGAGAGCCTCGCTCAGGTCCGCGACCGTCGCCCGTCGAGGGGTGGCGTAATACCCCCGCTCGACCGCGGCGACGAGGGCCGCGCGCTGGGCGTGGGGGAGGTCGAGCCCCGGGAACGAGCGGACGCTCCACTCCCGGAGGCCGGAGACCCGACGCAGGTCGAGGGTCAGGCCCTCGCGCAGTCCCGAACTGACGGCGTCGAACAGCGTCCCGACGCCTCGCTCGCCGGGCACCAGGACCGTCCACCGGTACTCGTCCTCCCGACGTCGGGCCTCGAACAGCAGGCCGTCGCCGACGTGCTCGGCCGCCAGATACGGAACGGAGTGACAGCCCTCGACCTCCGTGCGCCGGGCGTAGATCACCCGGTGGGAGGGGCGCCGGGTCAGGACCTCGTAGGTCCGCGTCGAGTCGCAGTCGCCGGCGTGCAGAGGCTCGTTGCACCGCGTCTCGTCGAGGAAGGTCCGTTCGATCCGATCGACCGCCGCCTCGGGGCCGACCAGGTGCGTGACCTGCCACGTGCTCGCGTCCGTGGCGAAGCAGGCCGGCGTCCACGCGCTCGCGTCCGGATGCTCGATGAAGAGGTCCATCAGCCGGTCGGCCCCCCGCCGGTAGCGGACGGTGAACTCGAACTCGCGCACACACGGAAATTGGCTCATGACAACTACAATCCGTCGATCTGCCTTCGTCGTGACCGGACGCTCTCCGGAGACGCGACGATTCAGAATATCCCGGTTTTACCCCGTTTGAAGCGCATTCTCGGAACATCATCCGAAACGATCTTCGATGACGGATCGGGATGATTCGTGAACTACCGGACACGTTCGTTCGGACATATGCGAGGCAACGTTGGTTACCGTCGAGCCCCTACCGAACGTAGAGATGGACGGGATACCAGATCCCGACGACGTCGGTGGAACGCCGGTCGCTGCAGCCATTCGGCGGCCGTTCCGGGCCGTTCGTGGGGCGATGCCGTCGCGGCCCGGGGTCGGACAGTTCGGCGTCGCGATGGTCGCCCACGCGACCGTCCACGCGTTCGAACTCTCGTTGCCGCTCTTTGCCGCCATCTGGAGCGGCGAGTTCGGCGTCGGGCCGGCCGCCGTCGGCGTCGCCCTCGCGGTCGCGTACGGGGCGTTCGGCCTCGGCGCGGTACCGGGCGGCGTCCTGGCCGACAGCTACGGGTCGCGGGCACCCATCGTGCTCTCGCTGCTCGGGATGGGGGTGGCGTTCCTGGGGCTGAGCGTCGCGCCCGGATTCGCGGCGATCGCAGTCGCGCTACTGGTCTGGGGGGTCGCGGCGAGCCTCTATCACCCGGCGGGGCTCTCGCTGATCGGCCGGGACGGGGACGGCGAGGCGTTCGCCGCCCACGGCGTCGCCGGCAACGTCGGGACCGTGGCCGGGCCGCTCGCGACCGCGCTCCTCTTGCTCGCGGTCGACTGGCGGATCGTCGCCGCCCTGCTCGCGGCGCCGGCGGTGCTCGCGGCCGTGCTCGCGGCGCGCGGAAGCCTCGACCTCCCCGACGACGTCCGGTCGATCCCGCGTCGGGTCGGGCGGGCGCGCACGGACGGCGGAGAGCCATCGATCCCGGCGGCCCTCCGGAACTCCCGGCGGACGTTCTCGGGCGAGTTCGTCGCCGTCTTCGCGCTCGTGATGCTCTACGGGCTCTACTACCGGGGGATGCTCAGCTTCCTGCCCGAGGTGGCCGCGGGCTTCGACGCGCTCGCACCCGTCGCCGTCGGCGGCTGGACGGTCGGGCCGGGGCGGTATTTCTACGCCGGACTGCTCGCCGCAGGCGTCGTGGGACAGTTCGTCGGCGGCCGGCTCGCCGACCGGATCCCGGTCGAGACGGGCCTCGCCGTCGCCCTCGCGCTCCTGGCCGCCCTCTCGCTCCTGTTCGCGGTCGTCGGGACCGCCGGCCTCGGGGCCCTGCTCGGCCTCGGGGCCCTGCTCGGCGTCGTGCTCTTTGCCGCCCAACCGCTCTACCAGGCGGCCGTCGCCGCCTACGCGACCGGCGGCACCCGCGGCCTGTCGTACGGCTACACCTACGCCGGCGTGTTCGGCGTCGGCGCCCTCGGGGGCGCCCTGGCGGGCGTCGTGTTGCACTACGCCTCCTCGACCGCCCTCTTCGTCTGCCTGGCGGGCGTCGCGCTGCTGGGCGCGACGGTCGCCGCGTGGACCCGACGCTGACGCCACGGACGCTGACGGGTCACAGAAGGAAACGGTTATTCCCCCGGGATGGCATCCCACGGGTGCGGGCTCGTGGTCTAGCCGGTTATGACGCGGCCTTTACAAGGCCGAGATCGGTGGTTCGAATCCGCCCGAGCCCAT
>JBDGUC010000052.1:0-57062 GCA_042216285.1 Haloferacaceae archaeon | reverse complement strand
AATTTCTCTCACACATGGGACGTGGTCCGACCGCATCGGTCACCAAGTCAACGTCCCTCCCCCCGAGCGAACGCACGTGTGTGCATACCATGCCGCTCGCTAGCCGCTTGGGGCTTAAAAAACCACATGGGTTGCGGACAGCGACGTATGCATCCGCCGTAGTGGAGTTTCGTTCCGATCCTGTCGATATCGTGGGGGGGCTGTCAACAAATCGATCGCATCGATGCCGGGATCCGCACCTCCGGTCGGGCCAGGCGGAACGTCCCCCGAATTTCTCGCGGCTCCGGTGACGGGGCGCTCCGGAGAACAGTCAATTTTGAACACATACGGCCGAACGAATAACTATGCGCCCCGCCCTCCCGTACGAACGACTCCGGCCCCGTCCCGGCGCACGGTCGGGTCGCTCGCCCGCGACGCCCGGGGAACGGGGGTCGGTCCGTCCCACCTGGCCCCGCTACTCGGGATGCCCCGATCCGAACGCCCGTCCGCGTTCCGACGGCCGAACGCGGCGGCGAGCGTGATCGTTCCGGGGCGGGGTCCGACGGGCCAGTACCTCCCGGTGAATCGGTAGTTCGTCGAACGTATAATCGAACCGTCGTTTCCGCCGTGGCGTCCGGTCAGTCGCCCCGGGGTACGGAGGCGGCGCCCAGGACGAAGAACACGACGGCCAGCGCGGTGAGGACGAGCAACTCGGTTCCCGCCGGGTGGTGGAAGTAGGTCGCGTTCCGCACCCCGCGGGCGAAGTAGGTGAGCGGGGAGAGGCCGATCACCGGCCGGAACCACGACGGGAGCATGTCCGTCGTGACGAACGTCTCGGAGAGGAACACGAGCGGGAGCGCGATGGCGTTGCTCGCGGCGATGACGCCGTCCTGGGAGTCGGCGATCCGCCCGATGATGGCGCCGAGACCACAGAACACCACGACCGCCAGCACGATGAACGGGAGCAACAGGGGAGAGAGCGTGACGCTCGATCCGGCGAGGAGTTTGAGCACGCCCAGGACGATGACGCTCGCGACCAGGATGATCCCGACGTTCACCAGCGTGTGCGCCGCCAGCCACTCGCTCCGGCTCACCGGCGTCGTCGCCAGCTTCTCGAACCGGTTGCCGTCCCGGTACCGGGCGATGGAACTCCCGATCCGCGACAGGGGCGTAAACAGCACGATGATCGAGAGGTAGCCGGGCACGTAGAACGCGGTGGGACGGCTGAACAGTCCGCCGCCGGCCGGGTTCGTCTGGATGATGGCCCCGAAGATGGCGACGAGGATGAGCGGAAAGCCGAACGTGAAGAAGACGGCCGTCCGCCGCCGGAGGAACGACCGCCAGGCGGTCCCCGCCTCCGAGCCGACGCGGGTGACTGCGCTCATTCGTTCCCCCCGGCCGCCGCGAGCGGCCGTTCCGCGCTCGCGCGCTCGTCCACCCGCTCGCCGGTCAGACGCAGGTAGACGTCTTCGAGCGACGGCTCCGTCCAGGTGAGCGTCTCGTACTCGATCCCCCGGTCGTCGAGTCGGCCGACGATCTCGCCCAGATCGGCCGGGGAGACGTTCGGGACGCGAAAGCCGGCGTCGGTGCGCTCGACGTCGATCCCGAGGGCCTCGACGTCCGGAGCGGGGGCGGCCGTCTCGACGCGGAGGTGGGTCCCCCCGCCGAACGACTCGACGAGATCGGTCGGCGGCCCGCTTTCGACGATCGACCCCGAATCGAGCAGGGCGACCCGGTCGGCCAGTTCCTCGGCCTCCTCCATGTAGTGGGTGGTGAGAAAGATCGTCGTCCCGCCGGCCGCCAGGTCGGTGACGAGCGACCAGAGCGCCTGCCGGCCCGCGGGGTCGATGCCGGTCGTCGGCTCGTCCAGAAAGAGGAGGTCGGGATCGTTCACGAGCGAAATTCCGACGCAGACCCGCCGTTGCTGTCCCCCCGACAGGTTCGCATACCAGGTGTCGTCCGCCCCCTCGAGGCCCACGGCGGCGAGCACGTCCTCGATCGGCCGGGGGTCCTCGTAGAGGCCGGCGTAGTAGGTCAGAAGCTCCCGGGCGGTCAGGCGCTCGGGCGGGGTGAACGACTGTGGCAGGACGCTGATCCGCTCCTGATCGATCTCCCGGGGCGACGTCTCCAGTACGGTGACCGTCCCCGAATCCGGCGTCGTGGTGCCGGTGAGCGTCCGGACGAGCGTCGTCTTCCCGGCCCCGTTCGGGCCGACCAGGGTGAAGACCTCCCCGGCGTCGACGGACAGGGTGACGCCGTCGAGCGCCACGGTGTCGCCGTACCGCTTCGTGACGTCCTCGGCGACGACCGCCCCCGTCATCGATGACCCCCGCGGGTGCGAGTCATGCGTCGGAGTCGACGTGGACGTCGTCGACGGCGACGACACAGATGTTCTCCGAGGCGTCCACGCCGTCCACGGTCCCGGTGACGACGAGTCGCGCCGCCGGCGTCGGGCCGATCACCAGGGGATCGCCCTCCCTGAACTGGCGCGCCGATCCCTGGACGTAGACTTCCGCCTCGTGACGGTCGGGATGATGGAGGTTGATCAGGTCGAGTTCCGTCACCGTGACGCCGGTGAGCGGTTCCCCCTCCCGGCTGATCGGGACGGGCGTGAACTCCTCCGACCGTTCGAGGTCGATGACCTCGTAGGCCTTTGCCGTGGGTTCGTACCCCCCCTTCGGTCCGGGAATTCCCTTGACGAGCTGGAGGGATTTCAGACTCTGCATCTGCGTCCGAATGGTCCCCGGGTTCCGGTCGATTGCGGCCGCGATCTCCTTTCCCTTGACGGGCCCGTTGTCCCGCTTGCTATGAATATTCAGTAGTTCGGTGAGGATGACCTTCTGTGCATCCGTTAGTTCGATAGCCGACGAGTCGACCGAAACCATGTGTGGATTCGTTCGATCCGGATCTATATGGGTTCATCGGTACGGTTATATACGTTGCGTCCATATTCATTGAACTTCGAAGATCAATAATTATAAATAATTATGATTTCTGGGGCGCTTCCGGCTCGACGCTGGCCGGGAGAACCGCCTCACGGGGCGCCCGGCGTATCCATCTAAACGATATTCAGTCGATGTCGTCCAATCATAAACATCGTTACGAACGTTTATCAATATAGCTACATTTATGGCGCGGACGGCCTAGAGTTCGAGCCAGCAATGGTGGTGTTCTGATGGTCGGTAGCCTCCCCTTCGAGTCCCACGTCGGCGACCTGCCGATCCGGGACGGGGTGGAGGCCCCGTGGCTCGACGTCCTGGACGTGGTCTGCGGGCTGGGACTGATCATGGCCGGCGCGCTCCTCGCCGGACCCACCCTCCAGCGGGTCGGTACGGCCTCCGTCGGCGTCGTCGTCGGACTCGTCGGCGGGTGCAACCTGGGTCGCGGGGCCCGGGAACGACTCGGCCGTCCCGGCGGCCTCCGGGGAGCGGCCCTGCTCGGCCTCCTGCTCCTGGCGTTCTCGTTGCGCCGGGCGTCCGCGCCGACGCGCCTCACGTGGGCGGGGCTGGTCCTCGGTGCGCTGGCGTTCGGCCTCAACGCGGTGGCGCTCGGCCGGCGGTTCGAGGACCGGACGGACGGACGCCGGTGGCGGGCCCACGGGCTGTCGCTCGACCAGCCCGTGACCGGCGTGAAACGCACGCTCCGGCGGAAAACGAGGGCGCTGTTCGACGACCGGATCGATCTCCTCTCGGGCGACGGGCTCCGGCTGAACCTCATCGCCATCGTGGTCGGCATCATCGCCGGACTCGGCGCCGTCCTCTTCCGGCTCATGATCTGGCTGTTCCAGGAGGTCTTCTTCGGGGCCACGCTGAACCCGGGGGCGGTCAGCTTCGCGGCCATCGACGTGCCGAACGTCTTCCGCGCCCTGGCGCCGCTCGGCCCCGCCCGGTATCTGGTCGTCCCGGCCGTCGGAGGGCTGGTCGTCGGCCTCGTCATTCGGGCGACGACGCCCGCCGTCCGCGGCCACGGGGTGCCGGAGGTGCTGGAGTCGCTGATGACCGAGAACGGCCGGATCCAGCCCCGGATCGCCCTCTACAAGACGATGGCGTCGAGCATCGCCATCGGAAGCGGCGCGTCGCTTGGGCGCGAGGGGCCGATCGTCCAGATCGGGAGCGCCTCCGGGTCGTACTTCGGGCGGTTCGTCGACTCGCGCTACACGCGGACGCTGGTGGCTGCGGGGGCCGGCGGCGGCATCGCGGCCACGTTCAACACGCCGATCGCCGGCGTGATGTTCGCCCTGGAGATCCTGCTGGCCGAGTATTACCTCACGAACGTCGTCGTCGTCGTCCTGGGCGCGGTCACGGCGACGGCCGTCGCCCGGACGATCCTCGGGTTCACCCCCGCCCCCGGCGTCCACGACTTCCTCGTGCCCGTGAGCTACCAGCTCGTGTCGCCGCTCGTCGAGTATCCGCTGTACATCGTCCTGGGCGTGCTCGTCGCGTTCGTCGGCGCCGGCGTGGTCAAACTCCTCTACGCGACCGAACACCTCTTCCAGAACCGGCTCGACCTGCCGAGCTACGTCAAGCCCGCCATCGGCGGAGGGCTCCTCGGGCTGTCGGTGCTGGTCGCGATGGTGGTCCTGCACGTCGACAGCCTCCGGAGCGCGACCTGGCTGTTCGGCGTCGGTTACGAGACGATCCACGAGGGCATCGCCGGCGACCTCACGCTGGTGATCCTCGTCGTCCTGGCCCTGATGAAGGCGGTCGGCTTCGCCCTGTCGATCGGGAGCGGCAGTTCGGGCGGCGTGTTCTCCCCGTCGCTGTACATCGGGGCGATGGTCGGCGGCGCGTTCGGCGTTCTGGTCAACGGCGCGATCCCCGGAACCGCGGGGGCCGGCGCGTACGCGCTGGTCGGGACCGCGGGCGTCTTCGCCGCGGCGGCGAGCGCCCCCCTGACGGCGACGCTCATCATCTTCGAACTCACGGGCCAGTACACGATCATCCTCCCCCTGCTGGTCGTCACGGTGGTCGGGAGCGAGGTCGCACAGGTCCTCCTCAAGGGGGGCACCATCTACACCGAGAAGCTCCGCGACCAGGGCATCACCGTCCAGGAGCGCCGCATCGGGAGCCTGGAGGACCTCACGGCCAAGGACGTCATGACGGCGGACGTCGACGCGATCACCGTCGGAACGCCGCTGGAGGACGCACTCGCCCTCTTCCGGCGCACCTCCCACCGCGGGGTGCCGATCGTCGACGCCGACGGGCGCGTCGAGGGGATCCTCGTCCGGTCCGACCTGGAGGACGTCCTGCGGATCCCCGACGGGAAGTCCGACGGCGACCCCATCGCAAACGGGGGCGCGGTCGTCGGGGAACTGGCCTCGGCCCTGGGCGCGGACGGGGACGGGACCGCGACCCCGGACGAGGACGGGGACGGGACCGCGACCCCGGACGAGGACGGGGCTACGGCCTCGGCCGATCTGGACGTGACCCCGGAGACGCCGGTCGAGGAGATCGGCGTCACCGACGTCGTGACGGCCACTCCGACCACGAACCTCCTCACGCTGGTCGACCGGATGATGACGCGGAACGTCGGCCGCATCCCGATCGTCGACGACGACGATCGAATCGAGGGGATCGTGACGCGGACGGACGTCATCGCGGCGTACGACCGGATGCCGGTCGATGGGATCGCCGACGCCGACGCCGTGGACGATCCCGACGACCTCGTCGCGACGCAGTGAGGCGGACGCCGGGCCACCCGTCGGGCCCGCGAGCCACCGGCGGGGGGCGGCCACGCCCGGCCGAGAAGCGGCGGGGGCGGTCGTGGCCCGGTCGAGAACGGAGACGGGAGGCCGGTGCCCGTGTGCGGTCGTCGGGACGGGGTCGTGTCGGCGACGGCCGACCGCACGGACGGAAGGGTTGATAACGGTCCGGGTCGACTCGCCACCAACCGCATGCCAGGCGAGCAGTTGGAGACGCTTCTCGACAACCCGGCGATGTGCGAGGCGATCTCGATCGTCTTCGAACGGAGTCGGGGCGGAGCCGAGGAACTGCAGTGGGTCGACGTGAAGGACGCGCTGTCCGGACGGCAGTGGGGGCGGCTGATCCGGGAGGGGGTGCTCGTCGAGGGCGGCGCCGGGTTCACCCTCGCCCACCCCGACCGCGTCGAACGGACGCTGGCCGACGGCGGGCGGCTTCGAGACGGGGAGGCGACCGCAGACGGGACGGGGGAAGCGACCACAGACGGGACGGAGGAGGCGACCGCAGACGGGACGGGGGAGGCGACCACAGACGGGACGGAGGAGGGGGAGGACTCCGGCATCGACGACCCCTCGTGGACCTCCTACGACAAGGTGGCCGGACTGGCCACGCTCGTCCTGTTCGTCGGCTACTGGAACGCGGGCGTCCGGGACGTGATCGCCTCGCTCGACGACGTCGTTCTCGCTCCCCTCACCCACGCGCTCCCGTTTTACGCGGTCGTCCTGCTCCTCTCGATCGCGACCGGACTCTACTCGACCGTGCTCCAGGATCGGCTCATGGACGCCGAGATGCTGGGGCAGTACCAGGAGCGAATGGACGACCTCAAGGACCGAAAGGCGGAGGCCAAGGAGCGCGGCGACGAGGAGGCGGTCGAGCGGATCCAGGAGGAGCAGATGGAAGCCGCCAGCAAGCAGATGGGAATGTTCAAACTCCAGTTCCGGCCGATGGTCTGGATCATGCTGCTGACGATCCCCGTCTTCCTCTGGCTCCGCTGGAAGGTCCGTGGCGGCCACCTCGCGGTCGGCGAGACGGGGATGATCGTCCCGCTCGCCGGCACCGTCTCCTGGCAACAGTCGCTCCTCGGCCCGATGCCGACGTGGCTCGTCTGGTATTTCGTCTGCTCGATGGCGGCGCGACAGGTCGTCCAGAAGATCCTCGACGTGCAGACGTCGCCGACCGCGTCGTGACCCGCGTCGACGCCGGACGGTCCGCGCCGTCGGACGGTCGCCGTCCCGTGCGGTCGCTCCACAACGGGCGGGCCCCTTCGTCCGCCGGCGGCCCCGAACCGGCCTGAACAGGAACTCATAACTCCGGTCGCCGGCTTTTCGTTCACATGCGACCCACACCGTTCGGCTTCGAATCCGGCCTCTCGGTCGCCGTGTTCCTGATCGGGGCGCTCCTGTTCGTCCTGGGGGCCGTCGGGATCACGCTCGATTTCGCGTCGGGGATCCCGCTGTCGGGCCCGGGGTTGCTCCTGGATCTGGTCCTCGAACTGCTCGGCGTCCTCGCCGGCGCCGGGGCGTTCCTGAGCGATCGTATCGGTCGGCCCGCCAGCCCGTCGACGGGATCACAGCCCGACGGACGACGGATCCACATCACCCAGCCACTTCTCGAAACGCTCCTCCGACTCGCCCGCCGCGCGGACCCCGACTCGCTCTCGCTCCCGCTCGCCGTGACGCCCGCCGGACAGCTGGGTGGGGCGCCGACGGTCTCCAAGGCGACGCCGGTGTTCACGCACTTCTACCTCCCCGAACGGCCGAACGCGGTGAGTTCGGTGTTCGGACTCGACCTCCAGACGCCCCCCGGACGGACGCACGGCCGGTTCGTCACCCACCCGCTCTCCGAACTCCGCCTCACCAAACGCGACGACCTGCACGAGGTGGTCTTCGTCGCCGTCCCGCCGTGGGACGACGACTCCGTCGCGGCGTTCGACCGCCGCGGGCGCCGGTATCCCGTCGAGGTGGTCGACGCGGTGCCCCCCGACGAGTCGCTGCCGGCCTGAACAATAGCATTTTTTACCTCGTATCTTCCACTCTGGGACTGGAACACCAGTCGGCAGCCCGCACAACCGACGCGGACCGCTCGCGTACCCGACCGGAACGGATTCGGCGTTCCGGGCCGGGGTCGTGTGCGCGCGGTTGCACCCGGAGCCGCGACCCCTCGACGAGCATGACACTTCACACCGACGACACGGGCCATCGACGGCCGGACCGTTATAGACTACAGTTGCCCTACGTACCGACGTCATGAGCTGGAAAGAGACCGCCGCGCCGGTTCTCACCCGGATGCCGTCCGTCCGGCGACCGGAGGGACACATCCCGTTCCGGCGGAAGCTCGGCTGGACGGCCGGGACGCTCATCCTGTATTTCTTCCTCTCGAACGTCTACCTCTTCGGGGCCAACCAGGGGAGCGACATCTTCGGCCAGTTCCGGTCGATCCTTGCCGGCGGCCAGGGCACCGTCCTGCAGCTCGGCATCGGACCGATCGTGACCGCGAGCATCGTGTTGCAGCTCCTGGGCGGGGCCAACCTCCTGGGGCTCGACACCGACGATCCGCGCGACCAGGTGCTCTACCAGGGGCTCCAGAAGGCCCTGGTGGTCTTCATGATCTGTCTGACCGGCCTGCCGATGGTGTTCGCCGGGGGGTTCCTCCCCGCCGATCCGCAGGTCGCAGGGGCCCTCGGCGTTCCACTCGTCGCCGTCAAGTGGCTGATCTTCGCCCAGATCTTCGTCGGCGGCCTCCTCGTCCTGTTCATGGACGAGGTCATCAGCAAGTGGGGGGTCGGGAGCGGCATCGGGCTGTTCATCGTCGCCGGGGTGAGCCAGAAGCTCATCGGCGGCCTGCTCGCAGTCCCCGGAATCGCCGGGCAGCAACCCGGAATTCTCACCGCGTGGATCCAGATCGCACTCGGCAAGATCCCCGTCGGCTCCCCGCTCACGCCCGGCGGCATGCAGACGCTCCTGTTCGGGGTGGGCAACGTCGTTCCCCTGCTGACGACGTTCGCGATCTTCGCCATCGTCGTCTACGCCGAGAGCGTTCGCGTCGAGATCCCGCTCTCGCACTCCCGCGTCAAGGGCGCCCGGGGACGATTCCCGGTGAAACTCATCTACGCGAGCGTCCTCCCGATGATCTTCGTCCGGGCCGTCCAGGCGAACATCCAGTTCGCCGGGCGCATCCTGGCCAGTCAGATGGGCGACGGGCTTCCCGCGTGGCTCGGCGTCTACTCGTCGGCCGGACAGCCCGTCGACGGGCTGTTTTACTACCTCAACCCCATCCACAGCCCCCGGCAGTGGATGTGGTGGGTGGGGGCCGCCGGTCACGAACCCTGGCAGATCATGATCCGCGTCGGCATCGACCTCACGTTCATGCTCGTCGGGGGAGCCATCTTCTCGATCTTCTGGGTCGAGACCGCCGACATGGGACCGGAGGCGACCGCGCGACAGATCCAGAACTCCGGGATGCAGATCCCCGGCTTTCGCCGGAATCCCCAGATCATCGAGAAGGTGCTCGAACGGTACATCCCGCAGGTCACCGTCCTCGGGGGGGTGCTCGTCGGCCTCCTCGCCGTGCTCGCCAACCTGCTCGGGACGATCGGCGGCATCTCCGGCACCTCGCTGCTCCTGACGGTCAGCATCACCTACAAGCTCTACGAGGAGATCGCCGAGGAGCGGCTCATGGAGATGCATCCCATGATGCGCCAGCTGTTCGGCTAGTTGCCCCGTCGCCGTCCCTCGACTCCCGCTCACCCCGCTCTCACCTCCGCGTTCGGATCCCGGTCACGGTGTCGTACCGACCCGGGACGCACGTGACCGGTGTGACCGGTTCTCGTCAGGGTTAACTCGCCGCGGCCGGTACGGTCCCGACGAGCCGCGTCTCCACGCACCGCGAGCGGACTCGCGGGCGTCCGGTCCGCGCGCGGTCCCCGTCGGACGGACCCCACCGCCCTCCGCCGTCGCCGTCGGCCCCACGCCTCCCGACCGCCACGCGGAACGCCGTCCGGTGCCGGTGGCCGCGCCACTCCTGGCGCGTGTCGGTCGTCGGGGACGATCTGACCGGATCCAACACCATTATGTTAGGCGAGGCTAAATCAATAGTTAGGTGAGACGAATGACGGTGACGAACGCGCACGGCGCGCGTGTTGCACGGCGATGCGGGTGGGACGCTGTCGTCCGGGCCGGCGGAGCAGACGGTCCGGCCCGGTCGCGGGGGACGACCGCGAGATGAACGTCCGATTCCGCGAACTCCTCTCCTATCTGGGGCCGGGGTTCATCATCAGCGTCGCCTACATGGATCCGGGCAACTGGGCGACGAACATCTCCGGCGGCGCCAAGTTCGGCCCGGCCCTGCTCTGGGTCATCGTCCTCGCCAGCATCATGGCGATGGGGATCCAGATCGTCGCGGCGAAACTCGGCATCGCGACGGGCAAGGGGATCGCACAGCTCTGTCGGGAGCGCTTCTCGCGCCCCGTGGTCGTGACCCTCTGGGCGGCCGCCGAACTCGCGATGATCGCGACGGACATGGCCGAGATCATCGGCGCGGCGATCGGCTTCAGCCTCATCTTCTCGCTGCCGCTGTGGGCCGGTGCGATCCTCGCGGGCATCAGTTCGTTCGCGCTCCTCGGCGTCCGGACCGCCCACCAGCGCGGGTTCCGGTGGGTCGAACTCACCATCATGTCGCTGGTGGCGATCATCTCGATCGCGTTCGTCTTCGAGATGGTCCTGGCCCAGCCCACGGCGGGACAGATCGCCCGTGGGCTCACGCCGACCATCCCGAACGCCTCCGCGCTGTACATCGCCATCGGCATCCTGGGGGCGACGGTGATGCCCCACAGTGTCTATCTCCACCCCTACATCGTCCAGGATCGCCGCGCGCACCTCGTCGCGACCAACGGGGACTCCGAGGCGGTCCACCGGCGCCACTTCCACCTGGAGAGCGTCGACACCGTCCTCGCGCTGTTCGGCGCCATGTTCGTCAACGGGGCGATGCTCGTGGTCGCCGCCGCGGCGCTCCAGGGGACCGGCATCCAGACCCTGGAGGAGGCCTACGTCACGCTCAACGGCGTCTTCAACCAGAACGCCAGCCTGGCGTTCGGGATCGCGCTCATCGCCGCCGGCCTCTCCTCGTCGCTCGTGGCGACGATGGCCGGTCAGACGGTGATGGACGGCTTCCTCGACCTCAACATCAACGTCTGGCTCCGCCGGTCGGTCACGCTGGTGCCCAGCCTCGCCATCGTCGCCGCGGGCTTCGACCCCACCTCGGTCCTGGTCGCCTCGCAGGTGGCGCTGAGCTTCGAACTCCCGTTCGTGCTCGTCCCGCTCCTGTGGTTCACCCGCGAGGAGGACGTGATGGGGAGCTTCCGCAACAGGCCGAACACGACCCGCATCCTCGGTGGCGTCATCGGACTCATCGTGGTCCTGAACGTCTGGCTCCTGTACTCGACCCTGCTCGGCTGAGCGGTTCGACGTCCCCGGCTCCCCCACGTCCTCACGCGGCGACGCGCCCCGAGAACCACAGCAGGACGAACCCGAGTCCGCTGAGCAGGACGCTGACGGCGCCGAACAGGGCGTGGTGGGTCGTCGTGTATCGCACGATGGTGGCCGCGGCGATGCCAAAACAGAGCAGGGAGCCGTCGCGCAACGCCCGCTGGGGCGGTACGTCCTTACCCAGCATGCGCCCGCCGCCGGCCACCGTTCCGGCGGGTGCGACCGCCCCCCGGTCCGGGGCCGGGGGCTCCCGGCATCGCGGCGATGGTCGACGACCGGTCCGGCAGGCTCCGTGGCATCCTCCTCAGACGCTCCCGGTGACGCTCAGGTTGAACGTCGCGACGTAGTACAGGAGGACGAGGATGAACAGCAGGTAGAACGCGCCACCGATCAGGAACGGGCGCGCCGGCAGCGACTCGGACGTCGACCGACGGCTCCGGAGGTACAGGTAGGCGCCGCTCACCAGCGCGAGCACCACCGAGAAGCCGTTGAGGAACCCCGACGTACCCCAGTTGAGCGAGAGGTTCCACGACGTGAACAGGATGCCGATCGTCACCGGGACGGTCCCCTGGAACGCCATCGCGCCGGTGATGTTCCCGACCGCCAGCATGTCCTTGTCCCTGGCGATCCAGATGTAGCTGTTGAACGTCTCCGGGAGTTCGGTGGCCAGCGGCGCGATGAGGAGCGCGACCACCGCGACCGGGACGTGCAGGACCTCCTTCGAGACCCACGTGATCTGCTCGACGAACATGTTGGCCCCGAAGACGAAGATGGCGAACGCGATCAGGGTCTGGACGAGGATGAGCAGGAAGTGCGGGTCGCCGGCCATCTCCGAGAGATTCATGCCCGGCATCGAGTCGCCGACCTTGTCGACCGCGATGCCGGCGTGCAGGTCGTCGATCCCCTCCTCCTCGATGAGTTCGCCGCTCGTGAGCGTCTTGTACAGGTAGCCCAGGTACATCAGGAAGAGGCCGACGCCCATCAGGTGGGCGACGAGCTGGTTCGGAACCAGCGCGGCCAGGAACGCGATCGCGTACCCGACGAGGAACAGGCCGACGTTCCGCTGGACCGTCTGCAGGCGCACGGAGACGTTCGACTTGTTCGTTCGGCGCGAGGAAAACAGCAGGACGCTCGCCCCGACGAGGAACATCGCGACGGTGGCGAGCATGAACGGCGCGCCCAGGATCGCGCCGACGCCGACCTCCGCGCCCGCCTCCCCGCCGGAGATGATCGCGATGATCGGGATCATCGTCTCCGGGAGCACGGTCCCGAACGCCGCGAGGACGCTTCCCGTGGCCCCCTCGCTCACGCCGATTCGATGGCCGAACCACTCGATGCCGTTGGTGAATATCTCTGCCGCCACGAGGAGAAGGAAAAACGACCCTACGAGTAGGGCGTACCGTACGAGCGCCATACGACCATGGATCCAATTCCCCTACTTATAACCATCGACTCCCTTCATTCAGCGATGCCCACCCGTCGAGAGAAACGTGGTTCGACGACGCCGGCCGGTCGCCGCGAAGTCCGCCGTGACGAGCGTGACAACCACTCAGGGGTTGTCGCTCCGCACGCCGGCGGTGGCGCTCCGTGACAACCCCTGAGCGATTGTCGGGGGACGCACCCGGCGCGGATCGTCGTCCGGGAGCCCGGAACGCGAACACCTCGTCGAACGGGACTCTTTCGGTTCCTCTAGTTCGAAGCGGACGTTCGACGGCGGGCGGACCGTCCCGGCGTTCCGGCGGCGGGATCGACCGTGGTGACGCACACCTCCCGACCCCGTCGGTCGCGGACGGCCGGTCCCGACCCGGTCCCCTGACGACGGTTTCGGAATCGACGGTTCGTCGGTCGGTATCCGGCTACGCCACGTGCCGTGTCCGGGGTCGTCCCGGTGGCCGTCTCCGGTCCTCCTCGGGCGACCGTGCCCGACCTAACAGGACTCGACGTAATACGAAATTCGAACAGTTATCGACGGACGACGGGGCATCCGACGGGCCATCGCCTATGCCCCGGGCGGCCGTAGGTGGAGGCATGGCCGACGCGTCCGCCCCCCACGTCTCGCCGCTCCAGCGTGCCGTCGAGGATCGGATCGCCAATCCGCTCTTCCGCGCGCTCCTCCGGTCGCCCCTTCACCCGCTCGCCAGCCGCTGGCTGGTGCTCGTCACCTACGAGGGTCGACGGACGGGCCGCCGGCACACGCTTTCGGCCCTGTACGACCGTCGGGACGGCGACGCGGTGGTCGTGACTCCGAGGGGAGCGTCCGTCTGGTGGCGGAACTTCTCGTCCCCGCGCCGGTGTACCGTCCGGATCCGTGGCACGGAGCGGACCGCAGTCGGGGAGCTTCTGACCGGCGACGACCGCGAGGCCGCTCTCGCCGACTACCTGGACCGGTACGGGTTCGTCGGTCGACTGTTCGGGGGCGTCGACGCCGGCCGATCGGACGGCCCGCTCGCGTCCCTCGCCGTGGTCCGGTTCCGACCCGTCGACGGGCCTGCAACGGAGTGACCGTCACGCGCCGTCGGCGCGCGGCTCCCGTTTCAAGCTTCAAGCCCGGGGCGGCCCTACCGGCGATCATGGCACCCGACGCCGACGTCGACCTTCCGCTCGCACACGTCCACGTCCCCCCCGAGACCGGCGCCGATCCGGCGCCCGCGGTCGTCGTGCTCCACGGCCGCGGCGCCGACGAGCGGGACCTCCTGCCGGTCGCCCGCTCGCTTCCCGACGCGCTCGCCGTCGTCAGCCTCCGGGCGCCCGCCCCGCTCCAGGGCGGGTACACCTGGTACGACCTCGACCTGCCGGACGGCGACCTCCACCGGAGCCAGCCTGACGCCGGGGACTTCCGGCGGAGCCTCGATCTGGTCGTCGAGTCCGTCGACTCCGCGACCGACGCCTACGGCCTCGATCCCGACCGGATCGGTCTGCTCGGATTCAGCCAGGGGGCCATCGTCTCCCTCGCACTCCTGCTCGAATCACCGGTCCGCTATGAGTGGGTCGTCGCGCTCCACGGCTATCTGGCGGCGTCCCACGCCGACCGTTCGCCGGACGGAATCGCCGGCAACCCCGTCTTCGTCGGTGCGGGTCGCGGCGACCGGGTCATCCCCGCCTCGCGGACCGCCGCCGCCGCCGAGCGTCTGCGCGACCTGGATGCCGCCGTCGACCACGGCGTCTACGACGGCGGCCACGGGATCGGACCCGCGGAACTCGACGACGTGGTCTCGTTCGTCGCGCGACGGGTCTGAGCGCGAGGCCGCGTTCACAGGATTCAAGCGCGTCGACGCCGAACCGCCGGCCATGAGCACGGAGACGGACCGACCCGACGAACTCGACGCGCTCGACGGGCTCGGACGGGAACTCGGGGAGGCGATCGCCGGGTCGGCGGTCTACGAGGAGTTCGAGGAGGCGAAGGCGGCCGTGGAGGCCGACGACCGGCTACAGGAGCGCATCGAGGCGTTCGAGGAGCGCAGGCAGGCGTTCGCGCTCGCCCGCGAGTCCGGCGAGGCCACGCGCGAGGACCTGCAGGAACTCCAGCAGGCCCAGCGGGACCTCCACGCCGACCCGCTGATGGCCGAGTATCTGGAGGCGAAGGGACGCCTGCAGGACCGCCTCGCCGAGGTCAACCGCGCCATCTCCGAGCCGCTCGCCGTCGACTTCGGCGGCGAGGCCGGCGGTTGCTGCCGGGACTGACGCCCCCCTCCGGCTCGGCCGTGGGCCGTCGTTCGCGATGGTGTACTCCACGCCGCGACGTCGAGGCCGGCGCTCCGGCGTCGAGTCGGTCGTTTCCTCTCCGGTGTCGTCGACCCTCCGGGGGTGGCCGGACACCGACGGTCGACGCCACCGTTGTCGTGGATTCGACCGCGCGGGACGGTGTGGCCGCCGTCCGGGCCGTGGTTCCGGACCGACCCCCGTGGGACCTCGCGCGGGCGCGGACTCGCGTGGTCCGGAACCGACTCCTCGCGCGAGTGACACGGCGGTGCCGACGGGACACGGGGCCTCCGACGCGGCGCGGACGTACGCCGCGTCTCCGGCGTCGATCCCGGGCCGGTGACGCCGAGGAACGTCGGGCCGACGGCCGGCGAGCCGAGGGTTCAAACCCGATGGGGCGACCAGCCGGCCCGTGCTCGCGATCGCCGGCGGCAAGGGCGGCTGTGGCAAGACGACCACCGCGCTGGGGCTGGCACGCGCGCTCGACGGCCCGACGCTCGTCGTCGACGCGGACGTGGACATGCCGAACCTCCACTCGCTGGCGGGCGTGGACCGCGAGCCGACGCTCGCCGACCTCGACGGCCGGCCGCCCGACGCGGTGGCCCAGCCCCAGCCCGGCGTCCGGGGCGTGTCGGTGCTCCCCGCGCCCCGCGTGACCGACGACGCGGCCCCGGCGGCCGCGCTCTCCCGACTGGCCGCCGCGGGGGTGCCCACGCTCGTCGACTGTCCCGGCGGCGCCGGGCCCGACGCCGCGGCCCCGCTCCGGGTCGTCGACGGGGTCCTGGTCGTCAGCGCCGCCTGCGCGCCCGCGCTCCGTGACGCCGCGAAGACCGCCGCCATGGCGCGGGCGCTCGGGACCGACGTGGTCGGCGCAGTCCTGAGTCGCACCACGACGGCGCCGGCCGCCGTCTCGTCGATCCTCGGCTGTCCGGTTCTGGGGACGGTTCCCGCCGTCGACCCTCCGGTGCTCCCCCGGGACGTCACGCGCACGGCATACGCGCGGCTTGCGTCCGCCCTACGAACGGGCCAAGGGCTATTATGACCCGGTTCGTAGGCGGCCCCATGGTGGAGCGTCTCCCGACCGGGATCACCGTCCTCGACCGGCGGCTGGACGGGGGGATCCCGGCGGGAAGCATCGTGTTGCTGTCGGCGGATCCGGCGAGCCAGTCCGAACTGTTTCTCTACGAGTTGACGGCGACGCGCGGATCGCTCTATCTCACGAGCATCCGCTCCGATCAGGCGGTTCGTGACGCCCTCGATCGGGTGCCGGGCCGGGTCGGAAGTCCGACGGTCCGGGACGTGGGGGGGAGTGCACCGCTCGACGGCGCCAACCGCCTCGTGAGCAACCTGCCCGAGGGGGCGAACCTCATCGTCGACGTGCTCGACCCCCTCGAACGGACGGAGACGGCGCGCTACCGCGAGTTCCTCAACCAGCTCCAGACCCACATGATCAACACGAAGGGGCTGGCCGTCCTCCACGCGCTCGACGGGGCCAACGTCCCCGAGAACCGCGACCTGAGCGAGCACATGGCCGACGTGATCTTCGACCTGCAGACGACCGTCGACGGATCCGAGGTCGTAAACAGGATGGCGGTTCCCAAGTTCCGCGGCGGGCGCGCGCTCGAGGAGACGATCAAGCTGAAACTCGCCGACGAGGTCAGCATCGACACCAGCCGGGACATCGCCTGATCGTCGGGACCGGCCGGCGCTCGGCGGCTCCCCGCCGTCTCCCCGGTCGCCCCTCGTCAGGACAGAACCAGTCCGAAGACGGCGACCGCGACCAGAACGGCGGCCCCCGCCCAGAGACGCGGATCTTCGAGGACGCTCCCGGTGTTTCCCCGACCGAGCAGGAGGTAGAGGGGGTAGACCGCGAGCGGCGCGAGCGGCGCGAGCAGTCCGACCTGGACGCCGAGCACGACGCGGGTACCGATCGTGATGGCGACGGAGGCGCCGGCGGCCACGCCGGCGACGAGCAGGTCCCCGCGGACGCCGGCGTCGACCGATCCGGGCGCGTCGCTCACGGGCGCGTCACTCGTCGGTGGCGTCCAGTTCCTCGACGATCTCCTCGGCGTCGACCTCGTCGTCGAGGTCGACCTCGTCGATGGCGGCTTCGAGGTCCCCGGCGTCCACGTCGCCACCGCCGCCCAGTCCGCCCATCATCCCGCCGAGGCCGCCCCCGCCGCCCATCCCTTCGAGGACCTCCTCGACGATCACCCGATCGAGGTCGAGTCGCGTCATGAGTTGCTGGGCGACCTGCTGTTTCTGGAAGAGCCACTGCTGGTTCATCGCCATCGTCGGCGTGGCCTCGATGTACAGCGTCTCCTTCTCGACCGTGCGGACCTCCGTCTCGGGCTCCGCGTCCTCGTCGTCCTCCCCCTCGGATTCGATCTCGACTTCCTCTTCGACCTCGTCGGTCTCGATGCGGACCTCGGGGACGTCGCGGAGATACATCCCGAGGAGGCCGCGGGCCTTCTCCGACCGATCCTCGACGACGTCGACGATCTCGTACTCGTATTCGAGGTCCTGGCCGGCCAGGGGGTGGTTGAAGTCGACGCGGGCACGCCCGCCGATGATCGTCTCGACGTAGCCCTGCTCGCCGTCGATCTGGACCTGTGCGCCGGGGTAGCGGTCGTCCTCGGGGATCTTCTCCGCGCTGACGGTCCGGACCTGATCGGGGTCGAACTCGCCGAACGCCTCCGTGGCGGGGACGGTGACGGTGTTCTCGTCTCCGACCGCCCGTCCGGCGAGGTCCTCGTCGACCGACCGGAAGACGTGGCCGGCGCCGACGACGACGACCCGCGGCGAGAAGTCGTGGTCCTCCTCGTCGATCCCGGCGTCGGCCGCGACCTCCTCGCTGGTGGTGTCGACGACCTGGCCGTCCTCGGCGGTCCGGACGGTGTACTCCAGGCGAACGAAGTCCCCGTTTTCGAGGCCGTCGGACGCCTGCTCTTCCTCGTCGGCCACGTCGGCCGCGTCGTCGGTCGGTCCGTCCTCGATCCCGTCGTCGTCGTCCGGTCCGTCCGGCGCGTCGACGTCCGCCGGCTCGGCCTCGTCGTCGGTCATGGTGGACGTATCCGCTGTCCGGTCCTTAAGAATCACGTTTCGGTCCCGGCGCCCCGTGGCTCGGTGGGCTTTTCCACCCCCCGGTCGACCCGACGCGCATGTACGAGGTGGAGGTGAAGGTGCCGGCCGCCCACGGACCGGTCAGGGAGCGACTGGAGGCGGCGGGCGCGACGGCGCTCGACCGGGTCACCCAGCGGGACACCTACTACGACGCGCCCCACCGGGACTTCGCCGCGACCGACGAGGCGCTTCGCGTCCGGCGGACGTCCGGGGAGGGCGACGACGAGACGCGCCTCACCTACAAGGGGCCGCTGGTCGAGGGGGCGGGCAAGACCAGGGAGGAACACGAGACGGCGGTCGCCGACGCCGAGGAGACGGCGGCGATCCTCGACGGCCTGGGATTTGCCCCCGCGGCGGTCGTCGAGAAGCGCCGCGAGACCTGGCGTCTGGACGGCTACGAGGTCGTGCTCGACGACGTGACCGACCTCGGCCGGTACGTCGAGGTCGAGCGCACCGTCCCGGAGTCGGAGATCGATCCCGCCTACCGGGGGGCCGAGCAGGTGCTCCGCGACCTCGGTCTCGACCCGGCGGACGCCGTCTCCACCTCCTACCTCGGCCTCCTGTTGCATGCACGCGAGTAATTTATCGGCGAACGAAGCTTTCCGCAAGTTATAGCATCCGAGAGGTGGAAGACGGGGTAATGAGCACGCGGAACATTCGAATCGAGGCGGCCGACCGGGCGGCGGTCGAGGACCAGGAGGTCGAGATCGTCGAGCGCAAGGGGATCGGCCACCCCGATTCGATCTGTGACGGGATCGCCGAGAGCGTCTCGCGGGCGCTCTGTCGCATGTACATCGACCGCGTGGGCGAGGTGCTCCACTACAACACGGACGAGACCCAGCTGGCCGCGGGGACGGCGGTGCCGTCGTTCGGGGGCGGCGAGGTCGTCGAGCCGATCCGGATCCTGATCGTCGGGCGGGCGACGCGGAAGTACGCGGGGAAGACGTTCCCGGTCGACTCCGTCGCGCTCACGGCCGCCCGCGAGTACCTGAACGAGCGGATCCCGCGCCTGGACGTCGGCACCGACGTGGTGCTCGACGCGCGCCTGGGCGAGGGGAGCGGCGACCTGCAGGTGGTGTTCGGCGACGACGCCGACGGGGGCGCCGGCGGCGACGAGCGGACGGCGATCCCGATGGCCAACGACACCAGTTTCGGCGTCGGCCACGCGCCGCTGTCGGAGACCGAGCGCATCGTCCTCGACGCCGAGCGCCGCCTCAACGGCGAGTACGCGCGCGACCACCCCGAACTCGGTCCGGACGTGAAGATCATGGGCAAGCGCGAGGGCGACCGGGTGGAGGTGACGGTCGCGGCCGCGATGATCGACGAGTACGTCCCGGACATGGGGGCGTACCGCGACGCGGTCGCCGGCGTCCGCGAGTACGTCGAGACCCTCGCGGCCGGGTACACCGACCGCGAGGTCGCGGTCGAGGTGAACACCGCGGACGACTACGAGGAGGGGGCGATCTACCTGACCACGACGGGGACGAGCGCCGAACAGGGCGACGACGGCTCGGTCGGCCGGGGGAACCGTGCCAACGGCCTCATCACCCCCAACCGGCCGATGAGCATGGAGGCCACCAGCGGCAAGAACCCGGTCAACCACATCGGCAAGATCTACAACCTGCTCTCGACCGAGATCGCCAACCAGGTGGTGACCGAGGTCGACGGGATCCGCGACCTCCGGGTCCGCCTGCTCTCCCAGATCGGCCGCCCGATCGACCGGCCCCACGTCGCCGACGTCCACGTCGTCACCGTGGACGGCGTCGCCGTCTCCGACGTCGCCCCCGACGTCCGGGCCATCGTCGACGCCGAACTCGCCAACGTGACCGACGTGACCCGTCGCGTGGTCGACGGCGAACTCTCCACGTTCTGAGCGATCGGGGCCGTCGGCTCCCGCGCCGGTGGTCGACCGATCGTCCCCACCGCTCCGCAGTCCTGCGGTCGACAGGGCCCTGACGCCCACTCGCCTATCCCGCCCCGTGACTCACCTCGACGTCGCCCTCGTCGCGTCCGGCGAAATCGGCGTCAAGAGTTCGAGCGTGCGGGGGCGGATGGAGTGCCGACTGCGGGACAACCTCGCGGCGATCCTCGACGACCGGGGGGTCGAGGCGACGGTCGAGCGCCGGTGGTCGCGGCTGGTCGTCGACGCGGCCGATCCGGTCGCGGCGGCGGACGCGGCGGCCGACGTCCCCGGCGTCGTCTGGGCGCGCCCCGCGGCCGTCTGCGACGCGAGCCTGGACGCCATCTCCGAGGCGGCGACGGGGGCGACGGTCGACCTCGACGACCCGGGGACGACGGTCCGGGTGGACGTCCGCGAGGCGGACGCGTTCGTCGCCGCCCGCGAGGTGCGGGGCCCGGGCGGCCTGCCCGTCGGCACGCAGGGACGGGCCGTCGCGCTCGTCTCCGGCGGCATCGACTCGCCGGTCGCCGCCTGGGGGACGATGCGCCGGGGCTGTTCGGTCGTCCCGACCTACGTCGACCTCGGGGACTACGGCGGGGCCGACCACCGGGCGGTCGAGACGATCCGTCGACTCGGCCGGTACGCCCCGAACGAGGACCTCCGGCCCCGGATCGTCGAGGCCGGCGACGTCGTCGCCACGCTCGTCGAGGAGGTCGGGGCCACCCGGATGCTCTCGCTCCGGCGGGCGATGCTGGCCGCCGGGGCCGGGGTCGCGGAACGGGCCGACGCCCGCGCGGTCGTGACCGGCGAGTCGCTGGGCCAGAAGTCCAGCCAGACGGGGCCGAACCTCGCCGTCACCGACGCCGCCGTCGACCGTCCCGTCCACCGGCCGCTTTTGACCCGGGACAAGGCGGAGGTGGTGGACGCCGCCGGCGACCTCGGCACGTTCGAGGACGCGACGGTGACAGCCGGCTGTCAGCGCGTCGCCCCGGCCCACCCGGAGACGAACGCGACCCTGGCGGCGGTCGTCGCGGCCGAACCGGACGACCTGCTGGCGCGGGCCCGCCGGGCCGGCCGCGCGGCCCGCGTGCTCGACGTGTAGCCGGACGCGCCCGCGGGCACAACACCTTTCGTCGCGCCGGGCCCACCGGGGGACGTGACCCGGGTCTGCCTGGTCGGCCGCGAGGACGTCAACCTGCGCTACGAACTCCTCTCCCGGGAGACCGCCCGACGGGCGCTCGCCGCGTACGATCCGACCGAACCCTACGAGAACGCCCTCGCCGTCGAGACGGTGTCGCTCGGCGCCGCCGTCTCGCTCCTGAACGACCTGAACTGGTATCTCGTTCGCTTTGCCGCGGGGGCGTGGGTGCTCGAACCGAGCGTCTCCCCCGCGGAGTGGCTCTCTCGCGACCTGGCGTCGGCCGTCCGCGACGGCGGGCGCGCCCCCGACGACACCGACCGGTATCTGACCGTCTACGGGGTCGCGGACGGCCGACTCGTCGAGCCGATGTACGCCGTTCGGACCGACGGCGAGATTCCCGCCTACGACCTCCGGGACGTCGAGGAGACGGTCGTCGTCCGGGTGACGGAGGCGGAGTTCGAGGGGTAGGGCGTCCGCGTTCGTGCCGCGACGGCCTGTCGGTCGATCTACAGATGGCCACCGGATGGTATCGGACGGTGGTCGCCGGCGCGTCGTCCTCGACCGATCCCGAATCGGCGACGGACCGCGTGACGCCGCCGTCGCCGCCCGGGGATCGAACGGCCGTCGGGTACGCCGTGTGCCCGACCGTTGGTTTTATATCAGCCAGGTACCGGGAACTGATATGGGACGGAGCCTCACCGAGGAGGTGGTCGAGGCCGTCGCCGAGGATCGGGGCGTCGATCCGGTCGACCTGGATTTCGCGCTCTACGACTACATCGATCCGACCGTGCTCGAACGTCTGGAGCAGTCCGGCGGGTCGTGGACGCTCACGTTCGAACTCCCCGACTACGACGTGACCGTCACGAGCGACGACCGCGTTCTCCTCGACGAAGCCCACCGAGAACTCCCGGTATAGCCGCCGGCGACGACGCGCGACGACCGAGCGCCAACGACTCCCGACGCCCGCCCGTGGTCGGACGCGACCCGTCTCGCCCCCGGGGCGTCCACGTCCGCGACCCTAGTCGAACATCCCGGTCGAGACGTACCGTTCGCCGCTGTCCCAGAACACCGTGATCACGAGCGGGTCGGCCACCTCGTCGGCCAGTCGCCGGGCGACCCGCCGGGCCGCGAGGTTCGACGCGCCCGAGGACTGGCCGACCAGAATTCCCTCCTCGCGGGCCAGCCGACGACACTCCTCCTCGGCGTCGGCGAGCGGCACCGTCTCCACGTCGTCGATCAGGTCGGTGTCGAGGTTGGGGCTGACGAACCCGGGCCCCATCCCCTCGTAGTCGTCGCTTCCGGACTCGCCGGTCGAGAGCACGGCGTTCTCCGTCGGTTCGACGGCGACCACCTCGGGGGAGAAGCGTTCGTGGAGGCGGCGGGCGATGCCGGTGATCGTGCCGCCGGTGCCGACGCCGGCGACCAGCGCGTCGACGGTCCGGTCGCCGACCTGTTCGAGGATCTCGACCCCCGTCGTCCGGTAGTGGGCCTCGGGGTTCGCCGGGTTCTCGAACTGGCGCATCTGGACCATCCCCTCGCTCGCTTCGAGTTCGTCGGCGCGCTCTTTCGCGTCCGAGATGTCCCCCTCGACCAGTTCCAGGTCGGCGCCGTAGGCCGTCATGATCGCCCGCCGCTCGGGCGAGCGCGACGCGGGCATGACGAGCGTCACGTCGTAGTCCTTGACGGCGCCGACCATCGCCAGTCCGATGCCGGTGTTGCCGCTCGTGGGTTCGACGATGGCGTCGCCGGGTTCGAGTTCCCCCGCCTCCTCGGCGGCCTCGATCATCGCCAGTGCCGGGCGGTCCTTCGCGGAGCCGCCCGGGTTCTTGGACTCGATCTTCGCCGCCACCGTCGTACCGTCGGGCGACCGGACGCGCACCAGCGGCGACCCGACGGTGTCCAAGATTCCGTCGTCCATCGTCCCCCCATAGCGAACCGGCGGTTAAACACGTGGCGACCGGCGGGCGCCGCCGGCCCGCCGACCCGGTTGCGCGCGACCGCTCGCGGACGGCCCGCCGCATGCCGGCCCCGCCGGATCGCGGTGCATCCTGCCACCGCCGCCCGCGAGCGGCGGGTTTAACATCCGCTCCCGCCCTATCCGGCCACATGAGCACGGGACTCGACACGATGGAGCCGGATCCGGCGTGGGATCCGGTGGCACACGCCGAGGCCGTCGACGCGCTCGGCCGCGAGGGACTGACGTTCAAGGTGTGGGGCGGCGACTGGTGTTCGGACTGTCGCCGACGGCTTCCCGCGTTCGCGGCCGCCCTCGAGGCGGCCGGCGTCCCCGCCGACGCCGTCGACGAGCATCCGGTCGAGAAACGCGACGACGGGAGCAAGGTGGGGCCGGAGGTCGAGGCCTACGGCATCGAGCGCATCCCCACGGTCGTCGTCGAACGCGAGGGACGCGAGGTGGCGCGGTTCGTCGAGGAGGAGCCGGTGCCGATCGCGGTCCACCTCGCCGAGCGTCTCCGAGCGGCCGACGTCGACGCCTGAGCGGTCGGACGCCCCGTCCGTCGTCCCGGATCGCTACCGGGCGTCCAGCCAGTCGAGCGCCTCGGCCGGATCGTCGGCCGGCGGCGAGCAGACGCGGTCCCGGCAGGCGTAGACCGTCGGCTCCCCGTCGCGCGCCGTCCGGCCGCGCCAGACCGGGGGCACGTCGTCGAGATCCAGCCGCTCTACCCACGCCTCCATCCCCTCCTCGGTCGGGGGGCGACGCGAGACCACGGCGGTCGGGAGGAAGCGCTCGGCGAGGGTCGCCCGCCAGTCCTCGGGGACCTCCTCCGCGGCGAGGACGAGTTCGACGCTCCCCCGAGCGTGGCGGTCGGCCGCCAGGGCCAGCGAGACGTGTTCCGTCGGCCCGCTCCTGATCCGGTCGGCGTGGGTCTCCAACACGCGCTCGGCGGCGTCGCCGAAGCCGGCGTCGGGGGCAAACGAGGTCAGATCGAGCAGGAGCCGGGTCGCCACGCCCAGGCTCGACGGCGTCGACTGGTCGCGGAACTCCTGGGGCCGCGTGACCAGACCCTCGTCGTCGGCCCCGGTGAAGTAGAGCGTGCCGGCGTCGGGGTCCCAGAACCGGTCGAGGATCCCGCGCGCGAGGTCGAGCGCGAACGCCAGGTGGTCGACGTCGCCGGTCGCCTGATAGCAGTCGAGGGCGCCCCGGGCCAGGAAGGCGTAATCCTCCAGGTAGCCGTCGACCTTCACGTCGCCGTCCTTGTACCGGCGGTGCAGGTGTCCCTCGTCCCCGTTCCAGAGCCGGTCGCGCACGAACCCGAGGGCGTCGGTCGCGCGGTCGGCCAGCCCCGGATCGAGGGTGCGGCCGACGAGGGCAAACGCCGAGATGGCCAGCCCGTTCCAGCCCGCGAGCACCTTCTCGTCGCGGGGCGGACGGGGACGCTCCTCGCGGGCCTCGAACAGCGCCGTCCGGGCGTCCGCGAGGTGCTCGCGCACCTCCTCGACCGACAGGTCGTGGGCGTCGGCGAGGTCCTCGTGGCTCGCGGCGACGATCGGAACGGTCGTCCCGTGCTCGAAGTTTCCGTCCGAGGTCACGCCGTAGCGCTCGGTCGCCAGCCGCGCGGTCAGGTCGTCGTCGATCGCCGCCCGGACCTCGCTCGGCGTCCAGACGTAGAACGCCCCCTCGGCCGGATCGCCGCCCCCGCGCGACGCCGGCGGACGACTCCGGGCGTCGAGCGTGCTGTAGAACCCGCCCTCCGGGTGGGAGAGTTCCCGCTCGACGAACGCCAGCGACTCCCGGGCGACGGTCGCGTAGCGCGCGGCGCCGGTCTGCCGGTGGGCCAGCAGGTAGACCCGGGGGAGTTCGGCGTCGTCGTAGAGCATCTTCTCGAAGTGGGGCACCGTCCAGTCGCGGTCGGTGGCGTACCGGTGGAACCCCCCGCCGATCTGGTCGTAGACCCCGCCGGCGGCCATGGCGTCGAGCGTCTCGACGGCGACCGCGCGCGCCGCCTCGTGGCCGGTGACGGCCGCCGTCGCGAGCAGGAGTTCCAGCCGCGGGGGCTGGGGGAACTTCGGCCCGGAGCGGCCGAACCCGCCGTGCTCGCGGTCGGCGCTCCGGACGAGCGCGTCGGCCGTCGTCTCCAGCACCGCCGCGCCGGGGGGGTCGGCGGCCGCCGCCGGCGTCTCCTCCAGCTGGCTTGCGATCGCCGCCGTCCACTCGTCGGCGCGCCCCTGGATCTCCTCGCGGCTCTCCTCCCAGGACGCGGCGACGTCCTCCAGGAGGTCGAGAAAGCCCGGCGAGCCGCGCCGGGCCTCCCGGGGGAAGTACGTCCCGACGTAGAAGGGTTCGCCCTCGGGGGTGAGCCAGACCGAGAGCGGCCAGCCGCCGCGCCCGGTCACGAGCTGACAGATCGTCATGTAGACGCTGTCGAGGTCCGGGCGCTCCTCGCGGTCGACCTTGATCGGGACGTAGTGGTCGTTCAACACCTCCGCGACGCGCTCGTCCTGGAAGCTCTCCTCTTCCATCACGTGACACCAGTGACAGGCCGAGTAGCCGATCGAGAGGAAGATCGGGACGTCCCGCTCGCGGGCCTCCGCGAGCGCCGCGTCGTCCCACGGCTGCCAGTGGACCGGGTTGTCCGCGTGCTGGCGGAGGTACGGGCTCTCCTCGTCGACGAGCCTGTTTCGCCCCGCGCGTGAGGTCATGGCCGCGGTTTGCTCCCCGGACGGGTAAATCCGGTCATCGGGGATCGACCGGGCCCCGGCAGGCGGTCGGGCGGTCGCGGACCGGACGTTCGCCGCGTGGGACCGACCGACAGAACCACGTACGCGGGTCGCGGATCCGCCCCACATGTTCAGCAAGGTGCTCGTCGCCAACCGCGGCGAGATCGCGGTCCGCGTCATGCGGGCCTGCGAGGAACTCGGCGTGCGGACGGTCGCGGTCTACAGCGACGCCGACAGACACGCCGGTCACGTCCGGTACGCCGACGAGGCGTACAACGTGGGGCCGGCGGCCGCGTCCGACTCCTACCTGGACGGGGCGGCCGTGCTCGACGCCGCCCGCCGGGCCGGCGCGGACGCCATCCACCCGGGCTACGGCTTCCTGGCGGAGAACGCCGACTTCGCGCAGCGAGTCGCCGAGAGCGAGGTGGTCTGGATCGGCCCGCCCCCGGCGGCGATGGAGCGTCTGGGCGAGAAGACCGGGGCCCGGCGGACCATGCAGGCGGCCGACGTCCCGATCGTGCCGGGGACGACCGACCCCGTGGAGTCGGCCGAGGAGGTGGCCGCGGCGGCCGAGGAGTTCGGGTACCCCGTGGCGATCAAGGCCGAGGGCGGCGGCGGCGGCCGCGGCCTGAAGGTGGTCCGATCGGAGAGCGAGATCGAGTCGCAGTTCGAGTCCGCAGTGCGGGAGGGCGAGGCATACTTCGACAATCCGTCCGTCTACGTCGAGAAATACCTCGACCGGCCGCGCCACATCGAGGTGCAGATCCTCGCGGACCGGCACGGCAACGTCCGGCACCTCGGGGAGCGGGACTGCTCGCTCCAGCGGCGCCACCAGAAGCTGGTCGAGGAGGCGCCGTCGCCGACGCTCGACGACGACCTGCGCGCGCGGATCGGCGAGGCCGCCCGGCGGGGGATCGCCGCGAGCGACTACACCAACGCCGCCACCGTCGAGTTCCTCGTTCAGGACGGCGAGTTCTACTTCATGGAGGTCAACACCCGCATCCAGGTCGAACACACCGTCACCGAGGCCATCACGGGGATCGACGTCGTGAAATGGCAGATCCGGGTCGCGGCCGACGAGGAGCTCTCGTTCGCCCAGGACGAGGTCGAGACGCGGGGCCACGCCGTCGAGTACCGGATCAACGCCGAGAACCCGGCCGACGACTTCGCGCCCGCGACGGGTCGCCTGCGGACCTACGACCCGCCGGGAGGCATCGGCGTCCGGGTCGACGACGCCGTCCGACAGGACGACGAGATCGGCGGGGATTACGACTCGATGATCGCGAAGCTGATCGTCTGGGGTGGCGACCGCGGGGAGTGTCTCTCGCGCTCCGAGCGCGCCCTGGCCGAGTACGGCATCGAGGGGCTCCACACCACGATCCCTTTCCACCGGCTGATGCTCACCGACGAGCGGTTCCTCGACGCCACCCACTACACCCGGTATCTCGACGAGGCGGTCGACGCGGAGCGCCTCGACAGCGCCGTCGAGGCGTGGGGGCCAGTCGACGACGACGGGACCGACGACGAGGAGGAGACGACCGAGCGCGAGTTCACCGTCGAGGTGAACGGCAAGCGATTCGACGTGGCCCTGGAGGAGCGGGGCGCGCCGCCGGTCCCGGCCGTCGACTCCGACGCCGGGGGCGGCGGTCGCGGGCGTCCGCCACAGGCCACCGGCGACGACGAGCCGTCGGCCGCGACCGCGGGCGGCGAGACCGTCGACGCCGAGATGCAGGGCACCATCCTCTCGGTCGCGGTCGCCGAGGGCGACGAGGTCGAGGCCGGCGACGTGGTCTGCGTGCTCGAAGCGATGAAGATGGAAAACGACGTGGTCGCCGAGCGCGGCGGCACCGTCGCCGAGGTGCGCGTCGCCGAGGGCGACAGCGTCGACATGGGCGACGTCCTGGTGGTGCTCGAATGACGGGTCCGACGATCCGCGGGGCACCCGGCCGGGCGCGCCGCCCGCGGCGATGACCGCCGACACCCGGCGGGCGCTTCTGGACGCGCTCGCGGCCGGTCCGGTCCACGGGCCGGCGTTCGCCGACGAGCGGGGGGTCTCGCGGGCCGCCGTCTGGAAGCACGTCGACGCGCTCCGGGAGGCGGGGTTCGGCATCGAGAGCGGCCCCGACGGATACGAGGTGACGTCGGTGCCGGCCTACGGCGCCGCGGCCGTCGAGTACGGGCTGGACGCCCCCTATCGCGTCGAGTACCACGAGCGGATCGGGAGCACGAACGACCGCGCGCGCGACCTGGCGGCCGCGGGCGAGCGCGACGTGGCGGTGCTGGCCGGCGAGCAGACGGAGAGTCGCGGCCGACTGGGCCGGGCGTGGGCGGCGCCGCCGGGCGGCGTCTACGTCTCGCTCGTGATCCGTCCCGACGTGCCGCCCGCCCACGCCCCCGTCTTCACCCTCGCGGCCGCGGTGGCGACCGCCGAGGCCTGCGCGGCCGCCGGGGTCGATCCGGTCATCAAGTGGCCCAACGACCTGCTCGTCGGCGACGACGAGCGCAAACTCGCCGGCGTGCTCACCGAGATGGAGGGCGAGGCGGACCGGGTGGCGTGGATGATCGTCGGCGTGGGCGTCAACGCCGACGTCGACGCGGGCGCGCTCCCCGAGGGGGCGACGAGCCTCCGGGCGCTCGTCGGCGACGTCGACCGGCGACGGTTCGTCCGGGACCTCCTCGACGGCTTCCACGACCTGACCGGGAAGCCGGAGACGGTCCTGGCGCGCTGGCGCGAGCGCGCGGCGACGCTGGGCCGGCGGGTGCGCGTCGAGACCGCCGGCGGCGTCGTCGAGGGCGAGGCCGTCGACGTGGCGTTCCCGGGGACGCTCGTCGTCCGGACGGACGACGGCGACGTGCGGGTCCACGCCGGCGACTGCGAGCACCTCCGGCCCGCGGACGGGCGCTGAGCGGCGGCGGGGCGGGTCAGCGCCCGTCGTCCGGCAGAATGACCTCCGAGACGTCGGCGACCCCGGCGCGACGCACGGCGGCCCGGACGGGGTCGCGTGCGCCGGCGAGGTTGTCCGAGTCGCCGTCGAGGACGAGCAGGCGCGCCTCGCGGCCCGGCTCGATCAGCCCGCAGTCCAGCCCCGCCACCTCGGCGCCGTTGACCGTCGCCATCGCCAGCACCTCCCGGGTCGAGAGGTCCGAGAGCTTGGCGACGAACTCCATCTCGCGGAACATCGACGGGGCGTTGAGCATCACGTTGTCGGTGCCGAGCCCGACGGTCGTCCGCGAGACGAGGTCCTCGACCGGCGGGAGGCCGACGCCGGTGACGAGGTTCGAGCGGGGACAGACGACCACCGGCGTCCCCCGGTCGGCGACGCGGTCGAGGTGGATCTCCCGGGCGTGGACCATGTGGACGAGGAAGTCCGGATCCAGGCCGAGCGCGGGGTTGATGTCGGCGTCGTCGCGCTCGCCGGCGTGGATGCCGAACGGTTTGCCGGCCTCGCGGGTCGCGGTCCGGAGCCGGTCGAAGTCCCCGTCGCGGGCGCCGCTGGCGCCGAAC
Source organism: Haloferacaceae archaeon (assembly GCA_042216285.1). Lineage (GTDB taxonomy): Archaea > Halobacteriota > Halobacteria > Halobacteriales > Haloferacaceae > CAZMLQ01. Next base: position 27,856 of record JBDGUC010000052.1, on the reverse strand, counting down.
CCGTCCGCGCGGGCCATCGCCGCCTCGCTCTCCCGGCCGAGGACGACCGCGGCGAGCCGTCGCCCCTCCAGGGCGCGCTCGATGGCCGCCACGCCCTCGACGCCCCCCTCGCGGAACTCCACGAACGCGCCGGTGCCGCCGGCCTCCATGTACCGGAGCGAGCGGGCCATCGCCGCGACCGTCTCGTCGGCCGAGGCCGCCCGGAGCAGCCGGTGTTTCAGGCCGTCGGGCGGCGCGACGAGTTCGTCGAGGTCGAGCCCCTCGCCGGCCTCCTTGGCGATGGAGTCGCCGACGTGGGTGTGGGCGTTGACGAACGCTGGCAGGACCAGGTCCGTCGCGTCGGTGCCGGTCTCCTCGACCGCCTCGATCCGGCCGCCGTCGATCACGACGCGGCCCGCGACCGGCTCGAAGTCGCGCCCGCACAGGACCGTTCCCTCGACCTCGCGCATCGTTCCCCTTCGGACGGCGAACGCTCTTGAAGCTGGCCCTTGTCCCCTACTCGAACTCGTCGAGCGTGGCGTCGAGCCGGGTGCGCACCTCGCTCACGAGGCTCCCGTCGAGATCCAGGCCGAGTTCCCGGACGGCGGCCCGGCCGACCCGCCCGGTCGCCTCGTCCGGGGCATAGACGCCGAGGCGCCACTGCTGGCGTCCCGCCTCCCGGAGCGCGTCGACCAGCGGCGACTGCCTGTCGAGTCGCCTGACGTCCCCGTTGACCGTCACCCGCGTCGATGACTCCCGCATCGACGGCCGGTCGGGCACCTCGACGATCACGTCCCGCGCGTCGACGCCGGCCCGGTCGGCGACGGCCCGCTCCGCCTCCCCGATCGCCGCGTGGTCGGCGTCGAGCAGGTCCTCCGGCACGTCGGGGAGTTCGGCCCACACCGCGCGCTTGAACAGGTCCCGGTCGTCGAGCCGGCGGACGAGGTCGGCGCTCGCGTCCGACCGCCGGAGCGCGACCAGCAGTTCCGGGTCGTCCATCCGGCGGAGGCGCTCGCCCGTGACGTCCTCGGCGGCGAGCAGGCGCGCGGTCGCGCGGCGGAGGATGGCCTTCCCGATGCGGGCGACCGGGTGGCTGTAGACCGCGGGATTCATCAGCGCCCGCGCGAGCAACAGCGACTCGGCCGTCTGGACGTTCCCCTCCGCGAGCACCAGTTCCCCGTCGACGACCGCCAGTTCGCGCACCAGGCGACCGTGGTCGATGGTGCCGTAGGGGACGCCGGTGTGGTGGGCGTCCCGGACCAGATAGTCCATCCGGTCGACGTCGAGTTCGCCGGAGACGAGCCCGCCGTATCGCCCCTCCCCGCGGACCAGCGCGGCCACGGTCCCGGGATCGAGGTCGTGTGCGCGCAGGACGTCGCCGACCGCCCCGCCGGCCAGGAGGTCCCCGACCTCGTCGTGGTAGCGGCCCGTCTCGCGGTGGACGAGGGCTTCGAGGTTGTGGCTGTAGGGACCGTGGCCCACGTCGTGGAGCAGGGCCGCGGCCCGGACCCGCTCGGCCGCGGCCCCGGAGACGCCGAGTCGCGCGAGCGCCCGGTCGGCGAGGTGGTAGACGCCGATGCTGTGCTCGAACCGGGTGTGGTTCGCGGAGGGGTAGACCAGCCCGACGGTGCCGAGCTGTTTGACCCGGCGGAGGCGCTGGACCGCCGGGGTGTCCAGGAGCGCCTCGGCGACGCCCCCGACCTCCAGGTGGTCGTGGACGCTGTCCTTGATCGTGAGCATGGGAGGCGTTCGGCGGCCTCCGGGATAAGGATGCGCGAGGGGACTCCGGCGTTTCTCGCGTCGCGCCGCCCCCGAGCGGTTTAACCCGCTCGGGTGACGAGGCGGCGTATGGTCACCTTCCTCGCCGGGGGGACGGGCACGCCGAAACTGCTCTCCGGCGCGCGCCGGCTCCTCGACCCGGACGGCGTGACCGTCGTCGGGAACACCGGCGACGACGTCGAACTCGGCGGCCTGCTGGTCTGCCCGGACCTCGACACGGTGTTGTTCGACGGCGGCGGCGTCCTCGACCGGGAGACGTGGTGGGGGATCGCCGGCGACACGACCGCGACCCACGAGGAACTGCACCGGCTGGCCGACGCCGCCGGTCTCGACTCCGGCCCCCGGTACCTGCCCCCGGAGCGCCAGACCGAGGGCCGGGAGATCGCCCGCTGGCGCCGGTTCTCCGGCGTCGCCGAGTTCATGGAGATCGGCGACCGCGACCGGGCGGTCCACCTCACTCGGACGGGACTGCTCGACGAGGGGAAGGAGTTGACGGAGGTGACGCGACTGCTCGCCGACGCGTTCGGCCTCGACGTCTCCCTCCTGCCCATGAGCGACGACCCCGTCGCCACCGTCGTCCACACCGACGAGGGGCCGATGCATTTCCAGGAGTTCTGGGTGGCCCGGCGCGCCGATCCGACCGTCGCGGACGTGGAGTTTCGCGGCGCCGCGCGCGCGACGCCGACGCCCGACGTACTCGCGGCGCTCGACGGGCCGGTGATCGTCGGGCCGTCGAACCCCGTCACCTCCATCGGACCGATGCTCGCCATGGATCGATTCGCGGACGCCCTCGCCGCGACCGAGGTCGTCGCCGTCTCGCCGTTCGTCGAGGACGAGGTGTTCTCGGGTCCCGCGGCCGACCTCATGGCCGGCGTCGGATACGACCCCTCGACCGCCGGCGTCGCCGACGCCTACCCGTTCGCGGACGCGTTCGTCCTCGACGACGACGACGACGGGACCGACCTCGACCGTCCCGTCGTCCGGACCGACACCCGGCTGGACGGCCCCGCCGACGCCGAGCGAGTGGCGCGGGCGGCGCTCGGGGGGCTGGAGGCGGTCGGCGCGGAGGTCCCGGCGTGAGCACCGCGTCGGACGCGCGCGTGGTCGCCGCCAGCCTGAGCGGCGCCTCCGACGCCGGATGGGCCCGACGGGCGGCCCCGCACGTCGACCTCGCGCTCCTGGGCGGCCTGGCGCTCGACCGGCCCACGCGGGCGGCCGCCCGACGGCTGGTCGTGCGCGGCCGCGACGAGTTCCTCCCGCCCGACCCCGTCGCGTTCGTCGACGAGCAGTTCCGGGCGCTCGCCGACGCGCCCGTCCGCCCGGGGATCAACGTGCGGGCGGCGAGCCCCGACCCGGTCGCCGCGGTGGCGCGGGTCTGTGCCCGCCACGACGGGGTGCTTGAGGTGAACGCCCACTGCCGGCAGGCGGAGATGTGCGCCGCCGGCGCGGGCGAGGCGCTCCTCGCCGACCCGGAGCGCCTGCGCGCGCAGGTCGCCGCCGCCGCGAACGCGGGAGCGACCACCTGCGTGAAGGCCCGTGCGGAGGTCGCGGGCGTCGACCTCCCGGCGGTGGCGCGGACGGTCGCGGCCGCGGGCGGCGACGCCATCCACGTCGACGCGATGGACTCCGAACCGGTCGTGGCCGACGTCGCGGCGGCCGCGGACCTGCACGTCGTCGCCAACAACGGGGTGCGCGACCGGTCGACCGTCCGCGAGTACCTGGCCCACGGCGCGGACGCCGTGAGCGTCGGCCGACCGAGCGACGACCCGGCGGTCCTCCGGCGGGTGCGCCGCGCGGTCGACGACCTGCTGGACGGGGACGTCGATCCGGACCGCGAGCGGGAGGCGCCGGCGTGACCGACGACCCGCGCCCGTCGTTCGGCCCGCCGGCCCACGCGGAACTCGCGCTCCTGCTCGACGTCGCGGGGACGCCCAAGCCGGGCAACGTCGACCGGGCCCACGACCTCGCGGACCTGCGGTTCGAGCATTTCCTGACGGGCGCGGTGGGCGCCCGCCCGGGGCTCGACGCCGCGGCCGACCCCGAGGAGTCCCTCGGGGCGGCGTTCGAGCGGGCCGTCGCGGGGATGGGCCAGCAGTCGGGGGGGAACACGCAGTTCGGCTGTCTCCTCCTCCTGGTTCCGCTCGTCCGGACCGCGGCCACGGGGCCGCTGACGCCCGGGCGGGCGACGGCCGTCGTCGAGGCCACGACGGTCGCGGACGCCCGCGCGTTCTTCGCCGCCTTCGAGCACGTCGAGGTGGCGGTCGGTGACCCCCCGGAGGACCTCGCGGCCCTCGACGTCCGGCGCGGGGCGGCCGCGGGCGAGGCGGCGGCCGCGCGCGGCCTGTCGTGGTACGACGTGATGGCGCGCTCGGCGGGCGACGGCAACGCCGCCGAGTGGACCGACGGGTTCGCGCGGGCCTTCGACGCCGCGGACGCCATCGCCGCCGACGAGGGGCCGGCGCCCGACCGCGTCGCCCGGGCGTTTCTCGCCCTGCTCGGCGGGCGCGAGGACACGCTGGTGCGGATCGAACACGGCCCGGCCGTCGCCCGCGAGGTCCGCGAGCGCGCGGCGGCCTGCGACGGCCTCGGGGATGCCGCCGCGCTCGTGGCCGATCTCCGCGCGCGCGGCGTCAACCCGGGAACGACCGCGGACGCGACGGCCGCGGCGACGTTCGTCGCCCTCGAACGGGGGCTCCCGGTGTGACCGACGTGCCCGGCTGGCCGGTCGACCTGCGGGGAATCACCGAGAGCGTCGTCACGACGCCGGGCCCCGACGGACGCTGGAACCTGGCGGCGCTCGGACTCCACGCGCCGGTCCGCGGGGCCGACGGCGGGGACGCGACCGGCCGGGCGGCCGACGGTCCGGCGGCCGACGCGGTGACGGCCGTCACCTGGGGGGACACCCGCACCCGCCGGAACTTCGCCCGGGAGGGTCGCGGCGTCGTCCAGTTCACGTCCGACCCCCGGACGTTCGTGGACGCGGCGCTGTCGGTCGTCGAGCGGGACGACCCCGTCCTCGACGACGCCGACGCGTGGGTGCGCGTCGGGGTCGAGCGCGTGGCGGCGGGCGAGGAGCGGGGGACGCGCTGGCGCCGCTGGCGCCTCGACGCGACGGACGGCGAGGTGCGCCGCGAACGCGTGCCGACGATCAACCGCGGCTTCGCCGCCGTGATCGACGCCACGGTCGCGGCCTCGCGCCTCGACGTGGCCGCCTACGAGACGGACGCGTTGCTCGACCGACTCGACCGTCTCGCGGACGTCGTCGAGACCTGTGGCGGTCCGCGCGAGCGCGAGGCGTTCGCCCGCGTCGACGCCCACACGGGCCGGTGCGACCGGTCGTGAGAGCGGAGAGGAGAGACGCGCACGGCTGGAACGGTGGGAGCACGCACGGCTGAACGTCCGTCACGCCGCGTGCCGGCCGTGCGCCGGCCCGGGCCGATTACTCCGTCTGCTCGACGGTTACGACCGGGACCTTCGCGTTGACAAGCACCAGCTGGGCGACGCTCCCCAGCATGACCTTCCCGACGGGGGTCTGTTTGCGCGACCCCACCACGATGTAACGCGCGTCGACGTCGTCGGCCGTCTTGAGGATCCTGTCAGCCATTCGGCCAGACGGGACGTCCCGCCTGGACATCGCCTCGGCGACGCGGAGTTCGACGCCCTCCATGCTCCCCAGTACGTCCTCGAGGATGCCTTCGACCTCGGAGCGTGCCTTGTCGACCTGATTGCCCTCGGAGACGACGTGCAGGAAGATGAGTTCCTCGTCCAGCCCGGTCGCCAGTTCGTCGGCCGTCTCGATTACCTTCTCTATCCCCGGATCTCTGTCGATCGCCGCTAATATCGACATGTGAGGAGGTGACACGCGTATCTCAGTTAACCGTTTCGTCAATATTCCTACCAATCAGAATGGAGTAAATCGTTTTCGGGGTCCGGACGCCCGGTCCGCGTCGGGGGTCGACGTACTGGACGTGCCGAAACGACAGTCCGTCGATGCCGTCGTCCCGCGGCGTGTCGTCCGGGTCGGGACGCCCGTCGCGGGCCGGGGGAACCGACGCCGCGGGCGTCGACTACTGGTCCGCCAGGTCGTCCTCGGAGACCTCTTCGAGCGGCGACTGGCACTCGGGACACGACACCTCCTGGTCGGCGTCCCACCGCCCCTTCCAGACCATTCCACAGCCGGTACAGCGCATGAATCCCTCGGTCTCGCTCATGGCCAGTCTCCTCCGGGACCGGCGTTCAGTTCTCCGCGTAGATGGCGGTCAGGCGCTTTCGAATGGCGCTCTTGCTCCCGTGATACTCGACGTCGCCGTTCGGGAGGACGAGGCAGTAGTAGTACGATCCGGTGGGGTTGCTCCACTTGTCCTCGTATTTCTCCAGAACGTCCTCCTCCTCGGCCTCTCGTTCCTTTGGCATACTCGACAATCGGCGATCAGCGTATTTATATCCACCGTTGGAGACGTCGAAACATCGTTCCGGCCGTGGCGGGCGCGTGGACCCCCGGGGCGGGTCGATCCGACGGCACGCGGCGGCGTCCCGCGGGAGCGCGTTCCGTCCCGACGCGAGCACCACAACCCGTTTAACCGACCGCCGGCCAACCGTACCGGTATGCCAGAGCTCATGATCCGGTGTCCGAACACGGACGAGGTCGTGACGACCGGGATCCGGGCGAGCCGCGACTCCCTGGAGGAGGTCGACTCCTACTCCACCAACACCTACATCGACAAGTACAACATGTTGACCGACTGTCCGGCGTGTGGCGAGACCCACGTCTGGCACGCCGAGGACGCGTTTCTGGAGGACGAGGAGGACGCGAGCGGTTCGGACGACGACGGGGCCACGGACGCCGCGAGCGAGTAACCGGGAGCGGACGGTCCGCGCTCGGCGAGCGACGGACGGCGACCACCGTAGCGGGTCGACCCTCGAAAAAGGATGGCGGCTCGATCCCGACCGCAGGGGACTCGCGTCTTACTCCTCGACGGGCGACATGAAGGTGCTGTCGTTGATGACCTTCTCGCCCGGCCGCCGCAGGGTCTTCTCCGAGAGGTCGCCGTCGCGCGTCTCGCTGATCTCGATGACGCGACCGCACTCGGGACACGCGTATCGCCAGTGCCGGTGGCCGATGAGCTTGTACTGCTCGGTGAAGTCCATCTCGACCGCGTCGTGTCCCTCGTCGCACTCTGGTTCGTCGAACTCCAGCATACACGGAGCACGTGACTGTGGGGTAATATAGTTACGGGTATCCGCATCGCTGGTGTCAATCCGCTGAGTCCACGTCGTCGGTGCGTCACGTGGTATCGTCGGACACGGCCGGGCGGGATTGGTCCCTCCGACGGGGGGTGGTCGGGATCCGCGACGCGCCGACCCCGCCCGCCGACCCCGCCCGTCGAACGTGTGCCACGCGTGCGCGAGACCAGAAGCCTCAACAGCGCCGGTCACGGTCGAAGGCACATGGCAGTCGCCGAACGGCTGGGCGTCGATCCCGAACGGCTCTGGGCCGGGACCGCACTCGCGCTCGTCGCCGCGGTCGTCGGCGGATCGCTCGCCTTTCCCCGCACCGTCTACGACCGTTTCGTCTGGCAGTTCTTCTGGGGGCCCGTCCAGGCGGACGCCAACTCCGCGGTCTGTGCGGTCCGGACGGGGGGCGCCGTCCGCTACCTCGGCGACGTCGCGGCCTGCGCGACGGCGCCCGGCATCGTCGCCCACCCCGGCTACACGCTCGTCTCCGAGGTGGGATACGTCGTCGTGTTGCTCGTCGCGCTCACCGGCCTGATCTTTCTGCTCCGGCGTCTCGACGTCGGCCGCGACCCGCGCCTGTTCTTCGCACTCTTGCCTTTCGTCTTCTTCGGCGGTGCCCTCCGCGTCGTCGAGGACGCGAACGACGCCGTCGCGCATCCGCTGGTCTCCTACCCGTGGAACACCCTCCTCATCAGCCCGGTGATCTACTTCACCGTCTTCGGCGTGACGCTCGCGGCGCTGGTGGCGAGCATCGCGGCCGCTCGTCGGGGCCTCGTCGCGGGCTACGAGCGCCCGCTCGCCGCCGCCGGCGCGGTCGCCCTGACGATCACCCTGGGCTATCTCGTCGCCCTCGCGGCGGGCGGCGGCGCGCAGTTTTACCTCCAGGTGCTCGTCGCCATCCTGCTCGTGGCGACGGGTTCCGCCGCCGCCGTCACCTGGCTCGTCGGCCGGTACGCGCCGTGGGTGAACGCCGGCACGGGTCGGATCGGACCGATCGTCGTCTGGGGCCACGCCGTCGACGGCGCCGCGAACGTCGTCGGCCTCGACTGGATGCCCGCGCTCGGCGCCGGCACGAACCTCGTCCCCAAACACCCGATCAACCGCGCGATCATCGACGTCACGGCGGCGGTTCTGCCCCACTCGGTCCTCGCCGTCACCGGCGACGCGTGGCCGTTCCTGCTCGTCAAACTGGTCGCCGCGACCTTCGTCGTCTCCCTGTTCGATGAGAGCGTCTTCGAGGAGAGCCCGCGGTACGCCGTCATGTTGCTCGTCGCCGTCCTCGCGGTGGGACTCGGTCCGGGCACCCGCGACATGCTCCGCGCCACGTTCGGGGTCTGAGCGTCGCGCGCGCGGGCCGTCGTCGCCGGTCCCCTTCGGAACGGGAAGACACTTGCCGCCGGTCGCTGAACCCCGGGCGATGCCCTCCACCAGCAGACGCCGCCTCCTCGCGGGCGCGGCCGGCCTGTGTGTCGCTCTCGCCGGCTGTGCGTCCGGCACGACCGACGCGGGGGAGGCGACCGAGTCGACCGACGACGCTCCGACGACCGGCGCCGCGTCGCCGACGCCGTTCCCGGCCGCCGGCGTCGACTTTCCCGACGGCCCCACGAGCCCGCCCGACCGGCCGGCCGACCTCACGGCCGCGAGCGTCCGCCGGTACGTCCGCGAGTACGAGCGCCGGTACGCGTACAACGGCCTCTACGACGGCCCGGAGACGGAGATATCGCTGACCTGCGAGGTCACGTCGGTCGAGCGGGAGGGGCCCGGCTACCGCGCCGTGGTCGCGTGTTCGGGCTACGCCGACGCCCCGGGGACGGCCACCGGGACCGGCACCCCCATCGTCGTCCACGCCGACTGGGGGAGCCGGCCCGTGACCTACCTCGTGAGCGAGCGGACGACCGTCCGCCGGCGGGGGACGGGATCCGGCGCCGGGTCCGGATCGGCGACGAGTCAGGGGTAGGGGTGGTAGGCGCGGTCGAGGCGGGGCTCGTAGCCGAGTTCCCGCGGGACCGTCTCCGCGCGCTCGGCGAAGAAGGGGTCGCCGGTGAACAGCGGCTGGGCCTCGGGGACGACGACCCGCACGGCCTCGAACCCCATGTCTCCGAGGTCTGCGGTGGTGAGGCGGGCCGCGTAGGCGTCGAGCCCCGCGTCGGTCACGCGGTCGACGACCGCGGCCAGTTCGTCGGTCCCGGTCGGCGGGTCGTCGGGGCCGACGCTCGCCGCGGGGACCGGCCCGTCCGCGTCGACGAACGCCCGGGCGGCCTCGGGCAGGTCGGCGTACTCCGCGATGGCGCCGCCCGCCGTCGCGGCCCCGTCCGGCCCCATCGCCCGGAGTTCCATCCAGTTCTGGAGCGCCTCGGCGAGGGCCCCCCGCGCCGCGACGCCGGCGTCGAGGGCCGCGGCCGAGCCGACGGCAAATCCGGGCCACGCCCCCTCGCGGTGGACCGCGACGGCGACGACCGGCACGTCCACGTCGGTCGTCACGAGGAGCGGCGCGACCGAGAGGTCCTCGGCGCGCGCGCGCCGGGCGAGGGTCGCGTACGCCTCGTCCTCGACGGCCAGTTCCAGCGGCTCGTAGCTGGAGTACCAGGCGACCATCGTCGCGTCGCGCTCGATCACCTCGTAGAGGCCGGACAGGAGCGCTCCGGCGCCGTCCGAGCCGAGGCCGAGCCCCGTGGTGATGGCGGGCCGGTGGCGCTCGGCCGGCGGCGGGTACTGGACGAACTCCGCCGGGAGGTCCACCCGGTCGCCCGTCTGCAGGTTCTCGCCTGCGACCCACGGAATCGGCTCCGCGGGATCGGGGGGCCGAAAGCCCTCGGGGCGGGCGAAGCGCGCGGGCGAGACGGGGGCCGCCCGCGTTCGCTCCGGGGCGACGTCGAACCAGTCGGCGCGGTAGACGCCGGCGGCGTACCGCTCCAGCGCCTCGCCCAGCGCCTTCACGAACGCGGCGTTCCAGTCGGCGGCGACGCCGGCGGCCCGGATCGACGCCCGGGCGTCCGAGAGCGGCGCGACGTCGGCCACGTTCGCCAGGTAATACGGGGCGGGAAACGACTCGCGCTCGCCCACCTCGGTCACGATGCCGACCCGGTCGTCGACGGCCCGCTCGGCCCGCCCGGCGGCGTCGTCGAGCGACGCGTCGCGGGCGTCGCGCCGGAGCGTCCGGTCCGGCGGCGCGTCCGGCGCCGGAAGCACCTCGCGGGGCCCCACGACGTCGGTCCCCGTCACCTCGACGAGCGTCCCGTCGACGTCGGCGCCCGCCAGCGACGCGACGGCCCGACGGCCGGCGACGGCGCCGGCGAGGCGGACGGCGGCCCGGTCGCCCCGCGGCCGTTCGGCGGCCGCGACGCCGCTCGCCGCCACCCGCGTCCGCAGGTCCGCGTGTCGGACCTCCCCCAGGACCGTCACCGCGGCGTCCACGTCGCCGAGCGGCCGGCCGCCGATCCCTCCGACCTCGACGGCGATCCAGCGGTCGGCGGCCGCGTCGGCGTCGGCGAACGCTCCGGCGCCGGTCGGGGCGATCACCACCGCGAGGTCGTGGGCCCCGAGCGCGTCGGCGGACGTCTCCACGGGGGCGACGTCCACGTCGCCGAGCGCGGCGCGAACGGCGTCGAGCGCCGGTCCCGATCCGACCAGTCCGACCGCGGGCCCGTCGTCCGTCATGGCCCCGACGAGGGGCGACGGGTGGAAAAAGGTGCGCGGTGGGGACGGGGGGTGGACGGCGGGGAGGCGCCCCGAGCGCGTGGGAGACGATCCCCGGCGGGCGGCGGACGAAGACGCGAGGGCGGCGGTGGCCGACGGTCCCGTCGTCGGACGACCGCCACGGAAGAACGGAGAACGGAGAACGGAGAACGGAGAACGCCGGTGCCGTCGAACTCTCGGGCCGGTTCCGCCCTACGAGAGCTTCTCGCGGGCGATCCCGGCCAGGTCGGCCGCGTCCGCCTCGACGAGGTCCTCGTCGCCGAGTTTGAGCCGGAGTCGCGGGCGGCCGACGTCGATGGGGACCTTCTCGGTGTCGATGAGGCCGAGGTCCTCCAGGCGCGTCTTGGTGCGCGAGAAGGTGGCCTTCGAGGCGATGCCGACGTCCTCGCCCCACTTGCTGATGTCGTAGAGGAGGACGTCGTTTTTGGCGGCCACGAGCAGGCTGATCGTGACCTCGTCGAGTTCGTCGCCGTCGGCGCCGGCCGTCCGGAGCGAGTCGAGGACGGCGTCGAAGTCGTCGCGGGCCTCCTCGCCGATGCCGTCGGCCAGCGTCTCCCGGACGCGAGAGAGCGGCGGCGTCCGGAGCGTGAACTCCTCGGCGTCGGTCCACCGGCCGCGATACTCCTCGTTTGCGGCCGCGACGAACGCCTCGTCGTCGGTCGAGAGGGCGGCGACCCGTCCGGCGGCGACGACCAGCGCGGCGATGGCGTCGTTGGAGACGAACAGCGCGTTCGACCCGCCCGTCTCCGCGATGCGAAGCGAGAGCGTCCCCGCCTCGACGAGGTCGGCCGCGTTGCTGGCCACCAGGAAGTCGTCCACGACGTCCTTGAGCACCCGCTCCCGGGCGACCACGCTGATCGTCGGGAGGTCGTCCGCCTGTGCCGTCGCCACGGCGATGAGTTCCTCGATCGTCTCGGCGTCCGGATCGATCACCAGGAGGTCCTCGTCGTCGGCCGAGAGCATGGCCCGAAGGAGTTCGGATAGCGACTCGGCGTGATAGTTCGACGGGAGCGGCATGCGTTGAACCACACCCAAGTCGTATTTAATTTTAACGTAGTCGGCTGAACGTAACAGCCGGGACTGGGCCCGGCCGACGGCGCGGGCGTGGCGGCGTCGCGGGGGCACGACGGCACGCTCTCCCTCTTCGGACGGCCCTCCCTGACGAAGGACAGGCTTATTCGGCGACCGGTCGGAGACGCGGTATGGAGTTCGACCAGGTCCGGGCGGTCGACCCCGCGGTGGCCGACGCGCTGGCCGCCGAGGTGGACCGACAGCGGGACACGCTGGCGATGATCGCCAGCGAGAACCACGCCAGCCGCGCGGTGCTCCAGGCCCAGGGGTCGCCGCTCACCAACAAGTACGCCGAGGGCTACCCCGGGAGGCGCTACTACGCGGGCTGTGAACACGTCGACGAGATCGAGCGACTGGCGATCGAGCGCGCGAAGGAACTGTGGGGGGCCGAGCACGTCAACGTCCAGCCCCACTCGGGCACCCAGGCCAACATGGGCGTCTACCTGGCGATCCTCGACCCGGGCGACCGGATCCTCTCGCTCGAACTCGCACACGGCGGCCACCTCTCGCACGGCCATCCGGCGAACTTCACCGGAAAGCTCTACGACGTCGAGCATTACCGGGTCGACCCCGAGACGGGGTACGTCGACTACGACGGACTCGCGGAGACCGCCCGCGCGTTCGACCCGGACGTGATCGTCTCGGGCTACTCGGCGTACCCCCGCGAGGTCGAGTGGGAGCGGATTCAGGAATCCGCCGACGAGGTCGGCGCCTACCACCTCGCCGACATCGCCCACATCACCGGGCTGGTGGCGGCTGGCGTCCACGAGTCGCCCGTCGGCGTCGCCGACTTCGTGACCGGAAGCACCCACAAGACGATCCGCTCGGGCCGGGGCGGGATCATCATGTGCGGCGAGGAACACGCCGACGACGTCGACTCGGCGGTCTTCCCCGGCGCGCAGGGCGGGCCCCTGATGCACGACATCGCGGGCAAGGCCGTCGGGTTCGAGGAGGCCCTCCAGCCCGAGTTCCGCGAGTACGCCGAGCGGATCGTGACGAACGCCCGGGCGCTCGCCGAGACGTTCGCCGAGCGCGGTCTCGCCCCCGTCTCGGGCGGGACCGACACCCACCTCGTCCTGGTCGACCTGCGGGAGTCCCACCCGGACCTCTCGGGCGGCGACGCCGAGGACGCCCTGGCCGACGCGGGCATCGTCCTCAACGCCAACACCGTCCCCGACGAGACCCGCTCGCCGTTCGATCCGAGCGGCATCCGCGCCGGCACGGCCGCGCTGTCCACCCGCGGCTTCGACGCGGAGGCCACCCGCGAGGTCGGCAACCTCATCTGTGACGTGGTGGACGCGGCGGCCGTCGGCGACGCCGACGCGGTCGTCACCGAGGTCCGCGAGCGCGTCCGCGACCTCTGTGCGGAGTATCCGCTCTACGAGTAGCCACCCGCGTGCCGTCGCGGACCGCCCGCGAGTTGCCATCCCCCGTGGTCGCACGTCCGCGGTCGGGAGGTTCATTAGGCGCGCCCACCGACCGACGGTATGGTGGAGGCCGAGGCCGAGGTCATCGACGGGGAGGCGGTGGCGGCGGAGATCCGCGAGGGGGTCGCCGCGTGCGTCGACGCGCTTTCCGACGCGGGCGTGACGCCGACGCTCGCGACCGTGCTGATGAGCGACGACCCCGCCAGCGAGACGTACGTCTCGATGAAGCAGTCCGACTGCGAGGAGGTCGGCATCGGGACCCGCGACGTGGCGATTCCCACCGACGCGCCCGCGTCGGAGCTCTACGGAGCGGTGGCCGACCTCAACGACGACCCCGCCGTCCACGGGATCCTCGTCCAGATGCCCGTCCCCGACCACGTCGACGAACGGCGTGTGATCCGCGCCGTCGACCCGCTGAAGGACGTCGACGGCTTTCACCCGGAGAACGTCGGCCGCCTGGTCGCGGGCGACCCGCGCTTCAAACCCTGCACGCCCCACGGGATCCAGCGCCTGCTCGCCGCCACCGGGGTCGACCCCGACGGCAAGGACGTGACCATCGTCGGGCGGTCGAACATCGTGGGCAAGCCGCTGGCGAACCTCCTGATACAGAAGGCTCCCGGGGGGAACGCCACGGTGACGGTCTGTCACTCGCGGACGAAGGATCTGGAGGCGAAGACCCGCGCCGCCGACGTGGTGGTGGCGGCGTGTGGCGTCCCCGAACTCGTCGACGGGTCGATGCTCTCGCCGGGCGCGGTCGTGATCGACGTGGGGGTAAACCGCGTCGAGACCGCCGAGGGGTCGACGCTCGTCGGCGACGTGGAGTTCGAGAGCGCCCGCGAGGTGGCGGGCGCTATCACGCCCGTCCCCGGCGGCGTGGGGCCGATGACCCGGGCGATGCTCCTCTACAACACCGTCAGGGCCGCCGGGATGGACGCCGACGTCGATCTAGATCTGCCCTGACCTGCCCTCGCCCTCCTCCAGCCGATCGAGGCGATCCCGGGCCGTCGCCAGCGCGGTCTCGTCGCCGTCGCGCAGGTACGCGACGACCTCGCGGGTCGCTCGCACGAGCGCCTCCACCTCGACCGGCGGGACGTCGCCCTGGAGTGCGCGGACGCGCTTCGCCCGCTCCGCGATCCGCCCCAGCGTCCGTCGGCCCGGTCCGGTCCGGCCGTCGAGCCAGTCGACGACCTCTCCCCGGTAGGTGAGAATCGCCTCGGCGCAGGCGAGACCGCGGGCCGCGCGGAGCGAGTCGGGCACGTCCTCCGGCGCCGGCCGCTCGCCGTCGTCCGCGCCGCCCAGGAGGGAGAGCGCGTACAGCCGCGCCGACTCGTCCGGATCGCGGGTCCGCGCGTAGGCGTCGGCGACCTGCAGCAGTTCCGCCGCGGCGAGGTAGGTATCGTCGAGGTCGCGCAGGTCGCCGCCGTCGATGAACCCCCGCCGCCGGACGTACCGCCGCAGGTCGGTCTTCAGGTCGTCCGCGGCGTCGGCCAGGCTCCCCTCGTCGACGGCCGTCCGGTGGGTCGAGAGGTCGAGATCGGCCGGGGTCGCGGTGTGCTCGGCCCGCTCGCCGACGCCTCTGCTCCGGAGGCTCCCGCAGTCCGGACACGAGACGCTCCCGGTGTCGTAGTACGACCACCGGCAGCCACACTCCGCACACTCCCGCTCGCCGCGGACCTCCATGGACGGGAGTTGGGCCCGGAGGCCGAAAAGCCCCGGTATCGCCGGTCGGGACGCCGGCGGCGGTGCCGCCCGTGGCGCCCGTGGCGGCACCGCCCCCCGATCACGTCTCCGCGACGCGCCGGATCTCCTCGCGGAGGGCGTCGCTGACCACCTCGCCGTCCGCCTTCCCGCGGAGCGCCCCCATGCACTCGCCCATCAGCGCCGAGAACGCCCCCATCCCCTCCTCGCGGACCTGGGTCTCGTTGCGCTCGACCACCTCGCGGACCGCCTCGCGGACCTCCGACTCCGAGACGCCCCCGAGGCCCGCCGCCTCGACCGCCTCCTCGGCCGTCAGCCCGGGGTTCGCCGCGAGCGTCGCGAGCGCCTCCTCGATCCCCTCCTTGGGCAGGTCGCCCTCGCCGACGAGGGCGAGGACGTCGAGCACCGCCTCGTCGGAGAGCGCGTCGACGGCCACCCCGTCGCGCCGGAGTTCGGTGAGCGTCGAGGCGAGCGTCGTGGCCGCGACCGTCGGATCGACGCCGCGCGCGACGGCCGCCTCGAAGGTCGGCATCCGCTCGTCGTAGGCCACCTGCTCGGCGAGCCCCGGATCCAGCCCGTACTCGTCCCGGTAGCGCTCGACCTTCTCGGGGAGGAGTTCGGGCGTCTCGACTTCGCTCGGGTCCGGTTCGACCGGCGGCACGTCGGTCTCGGGGTACATCCGCGCGGCGCCGGGGAGCGGCCGGAGGTAGCGGGTGGTGCCGTCCTCGCCGGCGTCGCGGGTCTCCTCGGGGACGCCCTCGGTGGCCGTCTCGGCGCGTTCGGCGACCGCCTCGGCCGCCAGGTCGGCCGTCCCGGGGTCGTCGGCGACCAGCGCGACGGCGTCGTTCGACCCCGCGCCGACCGCCTCCCGGAGGGCCGCGACCTCCCTCTCCGTGACGCCGTAGGCGGGGAGTTCGTCGGTGTGGAAGATCCCGCCGGCGCCGTGGCGCCTGGCGTGGTCGGCGAGTTCGGTGCCCAGCCGCCGGTCGGGCTGGAGTTCGCGGCCGACCAGTCCGTCGAACCCCTCCAGTACGACGGCCATCACCCGCCCGCCGTCCGCGAGCGCCCCGCCGATCACCCCCGAGTCGGTGTCGGCGAAGACCTCGGTCGCGTCGACGGGGTCGCGGACGGCGGCGTCGCGCTCCGCCAGGCGGTCGGCGATCGCCAGCAGTTCGACCTGGCGCTCGACCTCGAGCCGGACGATGTCGTCGATGGTCTCCAGCGACTGGACGCCCTTGATCTCGACGCGGGCGCCCTCCGCGATCGAGACGTTGACGTCCTGGCGGATGGTGCCGAGCCCCCGCTTTACGTCGCCGGTCGAGCGCAACAACATTCCGATGCGTTCGGCGGCCTCGCGGGCCTGTGCGGGCGTGCGGATGTCGGGGTCCGTGCCGATCTCGACCAGCGGGATGCCCAGGCGGTCGAGCCCCCACCGGACGCCCTCGTCGGTCTCGGCGATCCGCGCGGCGCTCTCCTCCTCCAGCAGGAGGTCCTCGACGCCGACCGGTCCCTCGCTCGTCTCGATTTCGCCGTCCTGGGCGACGAGCGCCGACCGCTGGAACCCCGTCGTGTTCGACCCGTCGACCACGATCTTTCGCATCACGTGGACCTGGTCGACGACCCGCATGTCCAGCAACGCGGCGATCCGGAGCGCGACGTCGATCGCCTCCCGGTCGAGGCGTCCCGGGGGTTCGTCGTCCTCCTCGACGAGGCAGGTGGTGTCGAACGCGAGATACTCGAACGCGCGGTCCACGCGGCTCTCCTCGACGGCCGCCTCGTCGAGTTCGCCGAGTTCGCTCCGGGTCGGGTGCAGGTAGCGCGTGAACGTCCGGGCCGCCTCCTCGGGGTCCCGGCGGACCGTCGGACAGCCACAGAACAGCTTCGTCGCGGTGTCGAGTTGCTGGTGGATCTCCAGCCCCGCGACGAGACCGAGTTCCTCGTAGTCGAGACCGCTCATTGCCCCGTGGGTGACGCGGCCGGACCAAAAAGGGTTGAGTCTCGCCGCGCGCCGCCGTCCCGCGGCCGGGCGCCGACGTCGGGTGACCCGCAGGGTCAACTGTCAAGTACCGACCGCCCGAGGGTCCGTTCGTGCGCGCTCCACGGGATGGCCGTCGTCGCCGGCGGACCGTCGTCGTCGCCCTGGTCGTCGTCGTCCTCGTGGGCGGTCTCGCGCCGGCGGTGACGGCCGGGGCGACCTCCGACGACATCCGACAGTCGTTCACCGCCTCGCTGGGCGACCGGGGGCGGGTGCGGACGGTCGCCGACTACCGGATCCCCGACCGGGTGAGAGGGCTCACGGTCGTCCTTCCGGCCGCGGCGACCGACGCGGTGCGGGTGACGGCGCTCCGGGGCTTCCGGCGGACGAACGGGTCGACCTTCGCGTGGACGGGAGCCGCGCGGCCGCGCATCGAACTGGCGCTGTCAGACGACGCCCGCCGGGTGCTCGCCGGCGACGGCTGGGCGCTCGTGGTCCGCCCGGACGTGTCGGTGTCGTACCGGTACCGGGGCTCCCAGCCGGGCGTCGACACCTCCCTCGACGTCGCGGGCCGGGGGTACGTCGACGGGCCGCTGGCGTACGTCGGCTCCTACCGGACGCGGGCGGTGACCGCCGGCGGCGAGCGCACCACGTTCGTCGTGAGCGCGGCCGCGGAACCGGTCGACGTCTCGGGAGCGGCCCGCTTCCTCCGCCTGGCGCCCGACCGGTTCGACCTCGGCGTCCGGCGCGACGCCGTCACCGCGTTCGTGCTCCCGGAGCGTCACGACCCGACCGCCCGGGTCCAGGTCGTCGGCGCGACGGTCCGGTCGAGCCTCTGGGTCGGCCCCCGGGCGGTCCGCCCCGACTCCACGGACGTCACGTTCGTCCACGAGTACGTCCACACGCGACTGGGCGTCGTGGGCGAGGGATCGACGCGCTGGCTCACCGAGGCGACCGCCGAGTACTTCGGGCACGCCTTCGCGCTCAACGCCGGCATCGGCGACTACCGGGACTTCCGTCGCGGCCTCGACCCGTCGCGGTTCGGACCGGCCACCCGGTCGGCCGTCCTCTCCGACCCGGGCACGTGGGCGGGCACCACGGCGAACTACGGGAAGGGTGCGCTCGTGCTCGCGGCCCTCGACGCCACGATTCGCCGCCGGACCGACGGAGCACACACGCTCGCGGACGTCTTCGTCGAGCATCCCGGCCCGTACGCCGACCACGCCGCCTTCCGCCGGGCGGTCGTGGAGACGACCGGCGTCCCGTCGCTCGGGGACTGGCTCGACCGGTACGTCACGACCGACGCGACCCCCGCGCTCCCGGACGACCCGTCGCTGTACGTCTACGGACCGAGGCTCGACCCCGACGACGACGGGACGCCGAGCGGACGCGAGGTGGCCCGGGAGACGAACCCGTTCGTCGCGGGCGGCACGGGGACGACCGCGCGGTCGTCCGACACCGCGACGGCGACGCGGACGCGAACGAACGCGTCGACGCCGGCGTCGACGCGGACCGCGACGCCGGTCGGGACGGGGGAGGGGACCGCCGGAACGGCCGGCGGGTTCGGGGCGCCGGTGGCCGCGACCGGGGTCGGTCTCGCGGCGTTGGCCGGCGCGCTGGCGGCGCGTCGGCGGGAGTGAGCCGCCTTGCCGCCGCTACGCGCGGCGCAGTCCCTCCCCGATGCCCTCGGCGTCGCCGCACTCGGGACACCGGTAGTGCCAGCCGTCCTCCGTCGCCCGACCCTCGGGGAACTCGGCGCCACATCTCCGGCAGACGAGTACGTCCCGAGCGCGGTCCGCGATGACCCCGGTGTTCTGCATACGCGGGCGTTCACCGGGCCAACGCTTCAAAATGCCGCTTTTCGGTGGTGCTCTCGTCAGCCGCGACTCTCCCGGGGACGAGCGCCGATCCCCGGTCCCCGACGCGCTCACTCTCCGTCGCCCAGGATCCCCCGGTGGGTCATCCGCTCGGGGTCGAGCACCTCGTCGGCCTCCTCCTCGGTGAGGTGGCCCTCCTCGACGGCCACCTCCCGGACGGTCTTGCCCTCGTCGAGCGCCCGTTTTGCCACCTTCGAGGCCGCGTCGTAGCCGATGGCGGGGTTGAGCGCGGTGGCCAGCGCCATCGACCGCTCGACCGCCTCGGCGCACTGCTCCTCGTTCGCCTCCAGTTTCGAGACGAACTTCTCCGCGAACGTCTCGGCGGCGTTGGCGAGCAGGTCGGCCGACTGGAGGACGTCGTGTGCGATCACGGGCTTGTAGAGGTTGAGGTCGATCTGTCCCTCGGCGGCGCCGGCGGCGACCGCGGCGTCGTTGCCCACCACCTGCTTGTGGACCTGATTGACCGCCTCGGCGACGACCGGGTTGACCTTCCCGGGCATGATCGAGGAGCCGGGCTGGTTCTCCGGTTGCTTGATCTCGCCGAGGCCGTTGCGCGGGCCGGAGGCGAGCAGGCGCAGGTCGTTCGCGGCCTTGTTGAGCGACCCCGCCACGACCCGGAGCGCGCCGTGGACCTCGTTCATCGCGTCGTGGGCGGCCTGGGCCTCGAAGTGGTTGTCCGCCTCGCGGAAGGGAAGGCCGGTCTCGTCGGCGACGTACTCGGCCGCCCGCGCCGGGAACTCGGGGTGGGTGTTCAGCCCCGTCCCGACGGCGGTGCCGCCGAGCGCGAGTTCGGCGACCCGATCGGTGACGGCGTTGAGGCGGTCGAGACCCTTCTCGACCTGCGTCCGGTAGCCCGAGAACTCCTGTCCCAGCCGGATCGGCGTGGCGTCCTGCAGGTGGGTGCGTCCGGTCTTCACGACGCCGTCGAACGCCTCCTCCTTCGCTTCGAGGGCGTCCCGCAGGGATTCGAGCGCCGGGCGGAGGTCCTTCTCGACGGCCTCGTACGCCGCGACGTGCATCGCCGTCGGGATCACGTCGTTCGAGGACTGCCCGAAGTTGACGTGGTCGTTGGGGTGGACGACCCGGTCGCCGACCTCGGCGCCCATCACCTCGGCCGCCCGGTTGGCGATCACCTCGTTGGCGTTCATGTTCGTGGAGGTGCCGCTGCCGGTCTGAAAGACGTCGACGGGGAACTGGTCGTCGTGGTCGCCGGCGATCACCTCGTCGGCCGCCTCCACGATGGCGTCGGCCACCTCCTCGTCGAGCAGGCCGAGGTCGCGGTTGGCCCGCGCGGCCGACTTCTTCACCACGCCGAGCGCCCGGACGAACCGCCGCCCGAACGTCTGCCCGCTGATCGGGAAGTTCTCGATCGCCCGCTGGGTCTGGGCCCCCCAGTAGGCGTCGGCCGGCACCCGCATCTCGCCGAGGCTGTCGCGTTCGATCCGGTAGTCCTCGTCGGGCATGACTTGACGGTGGGCCCGTCCGGCCTAAAAGGGTCCGCCGGTGGGCGGCGCGCGACGCGCGATCGGTCCCGTTCGGCGCCCGATTACTCGCGCTCCGCCCACTCCGCCGGCGTGTACGTCGAGACGTCGAGCGCGTGGACGTCGTCGTGCATGTGGTCGCCGAGCGCGTCGTAGACCATCCGGTGTTGCTCGACCAGCGCCACGTCCTCGAACGCCGACGCCACGACGACGACGGCGAAGTGGTCGTGTTCGTCCTCGCCGGGATGGGGGGTGCGTTCGATCTCGACCACCTCGGCGCCGGAAATGCCGTCCTCGATGAGTCGGGCGACGTCCGCGGTCTCCATGGAGGGGACTGTCGCCGCGCGGCCAAAAGCGGCCGGGTTCCGTCGATCCGCGCGGACGCCTACTGGCGGTAGCGACGGTCGTCGTCGACCTGTGGATACCGGTCGGTTCCCGCCATCTCGTCGTAGGTGACGCCCGCGAGGTACTCGTCGTAGGTCACGTCGAACCCCCGGCGGAGCTG
This sequence comes from Haloferacaceae archaeon, assembly GCA_042216285.1. Classification (GTDB taxonomy): domain Archaea; phylum Halobacteriota; class Halobacteria; order Halobacteriales; family Haloferacaceae; genus CAZMLQ01. Next base: position 7,133 of record JBDGUC010000052.1, on the reverse strand, counting down.
GAAGTCGAGGTCGCCGGTGTCGACGGTCGTCCGGAAGAGCGCGTGGACGCCGCGCCGGACGAGGTCGTCGACGTCGCCGCCGAAGGCCGCCGCCAGCATCGCCAGTTCGTTGCGCGTCTCGCGGTCGAGGGAGATCGTCAGCTCCTCGTCCGTCTCCCCGTAGGCCGTCTGGACCGCGTCGTCGAGTTCGTCGAGACTCATTGCCCGCAGGACGGCGCCTCGCGGCATACGACTTTCGCACCGACCCGATTGCACCGGCGTGGCCGCGTGCACCGACCGCCGGCCGACGCGACCCGCGACGGACGCCGGACCGTCACCGCTAACCGTCGGCCGGCGCATGGCCGGACGATGAGCGACGAGGGGCCGACGGGCGACGGGACGGGAGACGGTTCTGGTGGGGGAGGCCGCGACGTCCTCCCGGCCGACCTCGACCCGATGCGCGCGGCGCTGATCGACTGGTACGAGGCCGACCACCGGTCGTTTCCCTGGCGCGAGACGACCGATCCCTACCCCGTCCTCGTCTCGGAGGTGATGAGCCAGCAGACGCAACTGGAGCGCGTCGTCGGGGCGTGGGAGTCGTTCCTCGATCGGTGGCCGACGGTCGAGGCCCTCGCGGCCGCCGACCGGAGCGACGTGGTCCGGTTCTGGTCCGACCACAGTCTCGGGTACAACAACCGCGCGAGATATCTCCACGAGGCCGCGGGGCAGGTGGTAGAGGAGTACGGCGGCGAGTTCCCCGACGACCCCGGGGGGCTGGCGGACCTGATGGGCGTCGGCCCCTACACCGCCAACGCCGTGGCCTCCTTCGCCTTCGACGCCGGCGACGCCGTCGTGGACACGAACGTAAAGCGAGTGCTCTATCGCGCCTTCGGGGTCGTCCGCGACGCGGACGACCCGCCCTACGAACGCGTGGCGAACGGCCTGATGCCCGCGGGCGAGTCGCGGGTGTGGAACAACGCGATCATGGAACTCGGGGGCGTGGCCTGCCGGACGACGCCGCGGTGTGACGAGGCGGGCTGTCCCTGGCGCGCGTGGTGTCACGCCTACGAGACGGGCGACTTCACCGCTCCCGACGTTCCGGAACAACCGGAGTTCGAGGGGAGCCGCCGGCAGATGCGCGGGCGGATCGTCCGTGCCCTCGGGAACCACGACGGGCTACCGCTCGACGACCTCGGACCGAAGGTCCGCGTCGACTACGCGCCCGGGGGCGAGCACGGCCGCGAGTGGCTGCGGGACCTCCTCTCGGACCTCGCCGACGACGGCCTGGTCGAGGTCGTAGAGCGGGACGGTCGGACGGTCGCCCGTCTCCGCCGGTGACCTGCGCGCAGGCTTTTGTCCTCGACGACCGAAGATCGACGCATGGATCCCTCCGACCTCTCCGAAGTCCTCCCCCATTATCTCGTGATGTTCCTGCTCGTCGTCCTCGTCCTCGGAGTCGTCCGGCGGGTCGTCGGCGACCTCGGCTTCTGGGTCGAGTTCGTGATCGTCGGGCTCGTCGTCTTCTCGTATCGCCCCCTGGTGGTCCGGCTCGGATACGCCCCCCGTCGGTGGGAGCGGGACTGACGGTCCGGCTCGCGACCCCCGTGTCCCGTCCCGCCTCCGGTTCGACCACGGGTGGCGTCCCGTCCGTCGTGGCCGTCCCGCCTCCGGTTCGACCACGGGTGGCGTCCGTCGCTCTCCGTCTCCGCCGTGGCGCCCCAGATCACGTCAGGGCCTTATTTCAGCCGCCGGCCCGTCGACTCGGCCATGACGACGCGCGTGGTCGCCATCGTCGGAAGCCTGCGCGACGGGAGCTACACGCGGACGGCCCTCCGATACGCGCTGGCCGGCGCCGCGGACGCGGGCGCCGAGGTCGACCTGCTCGACCTGCGGAGCTACGACCTGCCGCCGCTCGACCCGGACCTGGACGACCAGGGGGACGCGGCGGCGTTCACGCGGGCGGTCCGGTCCGGGGACACCGTTCTGCTCGGGACGCCGGTGTATCACGGGTCGTACTCGGGCGTGCTGAAGAACGCGCTCGATCACTGCGGCTTCGACGAGTTCGAACACACGACCGTCGGCCTGCTCGCGGTGTCCGGCGGCGCGTTCCCCGTCACCGCTCTCGAACACCTGCGATCGGTCTGTCGCGCGCTCGACGCGTGGGTCCTCCCCCACCAGGCGGCGATTCCCCGGGTGCGGTCGGCGTTCGAGTCGGCGAGCGTCGAGACGGCGGCCGGGCCGGTCGATCGGGCCTTCGTCGACGAGGAACTCGAGGAGCGCGTCCGCACGCTCGGCCGTCGCGGCGTCGAGTACGCCAACATCGAACCGGACCCGTCGACGTTCGAGTCCGGGCAGAACGAGGGAGCCGACTAACCGGACGCGGGAAGCGACACCCCCATACTCCGGGGGTCCGTACCGGCGGGCGTGACCACGTGGGTAACCGACCCCGGCGGCGGCCGTCCCCGGGGGATCCGGGGCCTGGTGCGCACCTGGGTGGAGGTGCTCGTCCGGCCACGCCGGTTCTTCCGGACCCGGATCGCGCCCGGCGACCAGGCGCCCGGACTGGTCTTTGCGGTCGTCGTGGCGCTCGCGTACGTGCTCGGCCGCCTCGCGTCCGGGGGCGGCGCCGTCCCCGCGACCCTGCCGGTCGTCGGGGGAACGGGGGCGCTGGCGACGCTCTTTCTCGTTCTCGCGGTCGCGCTGGTCGTGGCGCCGGCGACGCTCCACCTTGCGGCCGCGCTCCAGACGCTCCTGTTGATCCCGGCCGTCCGCGACCGGGGAGGCGTGAGCGAGACGGTCCAGACGCTCGCCTACGCCACGGCGCCCTGTGCGCTCGCCGGAGCACCCGTGCCGGAACTGCGCGCGCTCTGTGCGCTCTACGGCGCCGCGCTGTTGGTCGTCGGGCTCCGGGAGGTCCACGGGACCGGGCTGGTCCGGGCCGCGCTGGCCGGGGTCGTCCCCGCGGCGCTCGTGTTCGGCTACGCGTTCCGGGGATTCGCCGCGGCCGGGGCGGTTCTCAGCGCCTGGGGACCGCCGTAGGCCGGGCGGAGCGGTTTCGACAATCGTTTTACCGGGGAACCGCTTGATTTCGCCAATGGACTGGATGACACACGAGGAGGACGTCTGGTTCGAGTTCCGGGGATCGGAGCCGGACCAGCTCACCTCCGGTCGCTATTATCGAGGTACGGTCGACGGATTCGCCGAATTCGGCGTGTTCGTCGATCTCGCTCCGGGCGTCACGGGCCTGCTGCATCGCTCCGAACTCGACCGACGCCTGGAGAGTCTCGACTGGGAGCCGGGCGATACGGTCTTCGTCCAGGTGAAAAACGTCCGCGACAACGGCAACATCGACCTCGCCTGGTCGATCCGTCAGTCCGAACACGAGTTTCGCGGCGCCCGCGTCGACGACCCCGACGGCGACCCGGAGGGCGAGCCCCTGGACGCCGGTGACGGCGACGACCCCGGGCCGGTCCGTCACGGGCCCGGAGCCGGGTCGGAGTTCGAATCCGGGTCCGGGTCCGGGTCCGGGTCCCGCGGTGGGGAGTCCGACGGGTCCGACGGGTCCGACGACGGCGGAGCGGCGGACGCATCGGCGGCCACGACGGATACGGACGAAACGGCAACGGAGGCGGGCACGGACGCCGACGCGGCGCCCGAACCGTCCGGCGAGCACGAGCGGGTGCCGATCGGGGAACTGGCCGACCGGGTCGGCGATCGAGTACGAATCGAGGCCGAGGTGACGAACGTTCGCCAGACCGGCGGGCCGACGATATTCGAGGTCCGCGACGAGACGGGTACGGTCGACGTCGCCGCCTTCGTCGAGGCCGGGGTGCGGGCGTACCCCGAGGTCGAGGCCGGCGACGCCGTGCGGATCGACGGCGAGGTCGAGCGCCGGCGCGACGAACTGCAGGTCGAGACGGAGGCGCTCGCCGTACTGGAGGGAGCGGAGTCGTCGTCGGTCGCGTCCCGCCTCGACGAGGCTCTGACGACGCGGGCCCGGCCGGACGAGTTCGAGCCGCTGGCCGCACACGACTCCGTCGTGGCGGCCGCCGAGTCGTTGCGCGAGGCGGCGACGGCCGTCCGGCGAGCCGTCTTCGAGGATCGCCCCGTGGTGGTGCGCCACCCCGCGACGGCGGACGGCTACGTCGCCGGTGCGGCCATAGAGCGGGCGGTCCTGCCGCTGGTGCGGGCCGAACACGCCGCGACCGACGCCGAGTACCACTACTTCGACCGCCGCCCGCTCGACGACGCCGTCTACGGGATGGACGCGGCCACGAACGACGCGACCCGGATGCTCTCCGACCGCGAGCGGTTCGACGAGAAGCTCCCCCTGGTGGTGCTCGCCGGCGTCGGGAGCACCGCGGAGTCCGTCGACGGCCTCGGCCTGCTCGGGGTCTACGGCGCCGGCCGCGTCGTCGTCGACGCCGCTCCGGCGGACGACGCCGTGACCGAGGAGGTCGAGGTGCTCGTCGATCCGACGCGCGCCGGCGCCGACGCGGACGACCTGACGGCGGGCGCCCTCGCGGCCACGCTCGCGGCGGGGGTCAACGCGGACGTGCGCGACGACCTCGCGCACCTCCCGGCCACGAGTTACTGGGAGGATCCGCCGGCGGCGTACGTCGACCTGGCGGCCGAAGCGGGCTACGAACCGGCCGACACCCGGCGGCTCCGCGAGGCCGTCGCCTTCGAGGCCTACTACCAGTCCTACGAGGGCAAGCGCGAACTCGTGCGCGACCTGCTGTTCGACGACAACCCGGCGCCTGCGACGCGTCGCGCCGGCAGCGCCGACCGCGAGGCCGGCGACCTCGTCGAGCACGTCAGCGAGCAGTTCCGCCAGAAGATGGACGCCGAGATCGAGACGGCGGCGGTCAACGTCGAGCGCCGCGAGGCGGGCGGCGTCTCCGTCGCGGTGCTCGACGCGAACGCCTACACGCACCGGTTCGAGTTCCCGCCGACGGCGCTCCTGCTCGACGAACTCCACCGCCGGACCCGCACGGAGGGATCGCCGTTCGTGACCGTGGGCCTCGACGAGGACGACCTCTACCTCCGGTCGACGGTCGATCTGGACGTCCGGGCCGTCGCCGAGGTGGCCCGCGACCGCGCTCCCGAGGCGGGGATCACGGCCGCCGGCGTCCGCGAGGGCCGGATCGAGTTCCTCGCGGGCGAGCGCGAGGCGGTCGTCGAGGCGGTCATCGACGCGGCCGTCGACCGCGTGACCGATCCCGCCCCGGACGCGGCCCCGGATCCCGAGACTCATTAGTCCGGGCGACGAGGGTGCGTGGTGATGGGTAGGACCGACGGGGCGTCCGCCGACGCCGAACGGGACGGGGCGTCCGCCGACGCTGACTCCTTCGACCGCGTCTGCGAGCGTCTCGTCGAGCGCATCGTCGCGGGCGAGGTGGGCCGAGACGGACTGGAGTCGGCGAAACTGGAGGCCTGTCGGGAGCACTCGGCCCCGAAGGTGCCCAAGAACACCACCCTGCTCGACTACGCGCCGGCGGACCGCCGCGAGGAGGTCGAGCGCGTCGTCCGCCGGAAGCCGGTCCGGACCGCCTCTGGCGTCTCGCCGGTGGCGATCATGACCTCGCCGCACACGTGCCCGCACGGCCGGTGTCTCTACTGTCCGGGCGGCCCGGCGAGCGAGTTCTCGTCGGCCCAGTCGTACACCGGTCACGAACCGGCCGCCGCCCGGGGGAAGCAGAACGACTACGACCCCTACGGGCAGGTGCGCCTCCGTCTCGACCAGCTTCGAACGATCGGCCACCCGGTCGACAAGGTCCACCTCATCCTGATGGGCGGGACGATGACCGCCCGGAGCGCCGACTACCAGGAGTGGTTCGTGCGGGAGGCCCTGCGGGCGATGAACGAGTACGACCCGAACGCCGAGCCCGAACCGTCCGAGACGGAGACGTTCGCGCCCGATCCGGACGACCGGCCCTTCCGCTATCTCGAGGACGTGAAGGCGCGCAACGAGACCGCCGACGTGCGCTGTACCGGGATCACGTTCGAGACCAAGCCCGACTGGTGTGGCCCGGAACAGATCGACCGGATGCTCCGCCTGGGGGGGACCAAGGTGGAGGTGGGCGTCCAGACGACCTACGAGCGGATCAACCGCGAGATGCACCGCGGACACGGGGTGCAGGCGTCGATCGACGCCAACCGCCGCCTGCGCGACGCGGCGTTCAAGGTCGGCTTTCACATGATGCCCGGCCAGCCGGGGATGACCCGCGAGATGTGCCTGGAGGATTTCCGACAGCTCTTCGACGACCCCCGGTGGCGGCCGGACTACCTCAAGATCTACCCGACGCTCGTCGTCGAGGGGACCCGCGTCTACGACGCCTGGCGTCGCGGGGAGTTCGACCCCCTCACGAGCGAGGAGGCCGCGGACCTCGTCGCCGAGGTGATGGGCCTCCTCCCGAAGTACGTCCGCCTCCAGCGCGTCCAGCGGGACATCCCCGCGGGCTTCATCGACGCCGGGGTGCAGAAGTCGAACCTCCGGCAACTGGCGGCCCGGCGGGCCGACGAGCGGGGGATCGACTGCCGGGACGTCCGGGCCCGCGAGGCGGGTCTGAGCGACCGGGACCCCGATTTCGAGCGGGTGGAACTGTCCGTCCTGGAGTACGAGGCCGCGGGCGGACGCGAACGGTTCCTGAGCTTCGAGGATCCCGGGGCGGACCTGCTGGTGGGCTTTTGCCGGCTCCGGTACCCCTCCCACTCCCACGCCGCGCCCGACGGCCCGACGGCGGAGCACGTCCGTCCGGAACTCGCGGACGCGGCCCTGCTCCGGGAGCTCCACGTCTACGGGAGCGAGGCCGCGCTCGGCGGCGAGGGGGAGTGGCAACACCGGGGGTACGGGCGTCGGCTCGTCCGGGCCGCCGAGGACCGGGCCCGCGCCGACGGCTTCGGGAAACTCGCGGTCATCGCCGGCGTCGGCGTCCGGCGCTACTACCGGGAGAAGCTGGGATACCGCCAGGACGGTCCGTACGTCTCGAAGCGGCTGCGCTGACGACACGTGACGCCCCGCCCGTGACTGGCGTCCCCCGGCTCCCCGGAAGCGGACGGGGTTGCCGCCATCCGTGACGCGGTATTTAACACCCCGGACGCGTTCGCCGCCGACCCGGGCCGTGTCGGGGGAGCCGCCGGCCATTTCCCGG